>NZ_QKSX01000029.1:0-28229 GCF_003234305.1 Curtobacterium sp. MCLR17_055 | reverse complement strand
CCCAGCCCCGCCCCGCCCCAGCCGCCCCAGCCGCCCGCGCCCCGCTCAGCCGAACATGATGGCGGCCTCGTCGAACCGCGCCTGCGGCACGGTCTTGAGCTCGCCGAGCGCCTCCTCGAACGAGACGTGCTCGATCTCGGTGCCGCGCAGCGCCACCATCCGGCCCCAGCGCTCCTCGACGACCGAGTCGATCGCCGCCAGCCCGAGCCGGGTCGACAGCACCCGGTCGTACGCGGTCGGCGTGCCACCGCGCTGGATGTGCCCGAGGGTCGTGGCCCGCGTCTCGATGCCCGTCATCTCCTCGATGAGCGGCGCGAGGCGCTCGCCGATGCCACCGAGCCGCGGCCGCCCGAAGGCGTCGAGCCCGCGCTCGGTGTGCGCGGTGTCCTCGTGGTCGGGGACGAAGCCCTCGGCCACGACCACGAGCGGCGCGCGACCGCGGTCGTAGGCGGCCCGCACCCACTTCGCGATCTGTTCCATGCTCGTCTTCTGCTCGGGGATGAGGATCGCGTGCGCGCCCGCGGCCATGCCGGAGTGCAGCGCGATCCAGCCCACGTGCCGGCCCATCACCTCGGCGACCATGCAGCGCGAGTGCGACTCACCGGTGGTGCGCAGGCGGTCCATCGCCTCGGTCGCGATGGCGACGGCCGTGTCGAAGCCGAACGTGTAGTCGGTCGCGCCCAGGTCGTTGTCGACCGTCTTCGGCACGCCCACGATCTGCAGGCCGGCGTCGGTCAGGCGCTTCGCAGCGGCCAGCGTGCCCTCGCCGCCGATCGCCACGATCGCGTCGATCCCGTGCCGCTGCAGGGTCGCGGAGATGTTCTCGAACCCGCCGTTGGGGCCTTCGAACGGGTTCGTGCGGCTGGTGCCGAGGATCGTGCCGCCCTGCTTCGCGATGCCCTGGATGTCCTTGCGGCCGAGCGGGACGATGTCGCCGTCGACCACCCCGCGCCACCCGTCGCGGAAGCCGACGAAGTCGTGTCCGTAGATGGCGATGCCCTTCAGGACGATCGCGCGGATGACCGCGTTCAGGCCGGGGCAGTCGCCTCCGGAGGTGAGGATGCCGATGCGCATGGGAACTCCGTCGTCGGGTGGTGGGGATCAGTGCCCATCATGACTGACGGTGGTTCCGCATTACCATCCCCGTGTGTCCCTGCTCGCTTCCGCCGCCGTCGACGCCGCTGGTGCGTCCGGCGACGCGTCTCGCGTCGACACGGTGTACCGGCCTGGAGGCGCGGTGGACGTCGCGTCGACCCTGCGGCCCCTGCAGCGCGGCTCCGGCGACCCGGCCTTCCAGGTGGTCGGCGGCGTCGTGTGGCTCGCGCTGCGCACGCCCTCCGGTCCCGCCTCCGTGGCGATCCGGCGGGCCGGCGACACCATCGCGGTGTCGGCGTGGGGCAGCGGAGCCTCGTGGGCTGTCGAGCACGCCCCCGATCTGCTCGGACGCGGCGACGACTGGTCGTCGTTCGATGTCTCGGGCAACGAGTTCCTCGCCGCGGCACGACACCGGCAGCCCGGGCTCCGGCTGCTCCGCACGAACACCGTCGTCGCGATGCTCGTCCCGGCGATCATGGAGCAGAAGGTGACCTCGCGGCAGGCGTGGGGTGCGTGGCGGTACCTGCTCCGTCGGCACGGCACCCCGGCGCCCGGTCCGGCACCCGCGGGCATGATGGTGCCGCCGGACGCTCGGACGTGGGCGCGGATCCCGAGCTGGGAGTGGCACCGGGCCGGCATCGAACCGGGGCGCTCGGCCACCGTGATGCGCGCCGTGAAGCTCGCGCCGGCACTCGAACGGACCCTGGCGCACGGGCGCGGCGGCGAGGTCGTCTCCACGAAGCTGCAGTCGATCCCCGGGGTCGGTCGGTGGACCGCCGCCGAGACCGCCCAACGCTCCCACGGCGACCCGGACTCGCCGAGCGTGGGGGACTTCCACGTGCCGGCGCTCGTCGGGTGGGCGCTCACCGGTGCCCCGGTCGACGACGACGGCATGCTCGAGCTGCTCGAACCCTGGCGCGGGCACCGGGAGCGGGTCGTGCGGTTGATCGGTGGCTCCGGGTTCCGGAAGCCCGCGTTCGGGCCGCGGATCACGATCCAGGACCACCGCGGCCACTGAGCGCGAGCGACGCTTCCTCAACGTCCGTTCGTGCTGGTCCGCCTACCGTGACCGCCGGTCCGGGGCGTGCCCGGCACGGAGAGGACGCGATGACGACCACCACCGACGAGGACGAGCACGACAAGGTGCCCGGCGTCCCCCCGGAGATCCCCGAGGACACCGGGTCGGCCGAGACGGCTCGCGTCACGAAGCGGCACGTCACCCGGGTCGCGTTCGTCGCGGCACTCGGCGGACTGCTCTATGGCTACGACACCGGTGTCATCTCCGGCACGCTCATCGAGATCGGCAAGGAGTTCTCGATCGGTTCCGCCGTCAAGGAGTTCATCACGGCGTCGATCCTGGTCGGCGCGATCCTCGGCGCACTCGTCACCGGCCCCATCTCGGCGAAGATCGGCCGGCGGCGCACCATCCTGCTCATCGCGGGCGTCTTCGGCCTGGGCGTGCTCTTCGCCGCGGTGTCGCCGAGTCCGGTGTTCCTGATCCTCAGCCGGCTGTTCCTCGGTCTGGCGGTGGGTGGTTCGACGCAGACGATCCCGACCTACATCGCCGAGATCGCCCCGGGCCCGCGCCGCGGCAGCCTGGTCACGGTGTTCAACTGCGCGATCGGCGTCGGCATCCTGTCCGCCGCCATCGTCGGGGTTGCCCTGAACGGCGTCGTGTCCTGGCGCTTCATGATCGGGGTCGCTGCCGCACCCGCCATCGTGCTGCTCCTCGGGATGCTCCGCCTGCCCGAGAGCCCGCGCTGGTTCGTGTCGCAGGACCGCATCGGTCCGGCTCGACGGGTGCTGCGCTGGCTGCGCCCGGACCACGATGCCGCCGAGGACGAGCTCGACGACATCCGAAAGCTCGACGAGGCCGAACCGAGCGCCGGTTCCGGGCAGTGGGCGCAGCTGCGCAAGCCGTGGGTCCGGCCGGCCCTGATCGCGGGGCTCATCGTCGCCGCGTTCACACAGCTGACCGGCCTCGAGATGATGATCTACTACACGCCGACGATCCTCACCGATGCCGGGTTCCCGCACGTCTACTCCCTGTGGGCGAACGTCGGTGTGGGCGTCGTCTACCTCGTGATGACGTTCGTCGGGTCGCGGTTGGTGGACCGGATCGGGCGTCGACGGCTGACCCTCGTGATGCTGCCGGGTGCCGCCGTGAGCATCGGCCTGTTCGGTGTGCTCTTCTACGCGCAGGACGGCAAGCCCTCACCGGTGCTCACGCTCGTGCTGATCCTGGCGTTCATGTTCTTCCAGGCCGGCGGCATCCAGGTCGTCGGGTGGCTCGTCGGTTCCGAGATGTACCCGCTGCGGATCCGGGCCGCCGCGACGAGCCTGCACGCGATGGTGCTCTGGGGCGCCAACCTGCTGGTGACCTCGACCGCGCTGACCCTGACCGGCTGGATCAGCCTGGGCGGCACGATGCTCGTCTACGCCGCGCTCAACGTGCTCGGGTGGGTCCTGGTGTTCCTGCGGGTGCCGGAGACGAAGGGCAAGTCCCTGGAGCAGATCGAGCAGTCCCTGCGGGACGAGACGTTCCTGCCGCACCGGGGCGGACGCGAGCGTCACGCAGTGGACCGGACCGCCTGACGGACGGGAGGCCCGTGGCTGCGTCCGCCACGGGCCTCCCGTCCATCAGATTGCGGCTTCCGTGCGCGTCACGGGTGGCGGGTGCCCGCACCCGCCAGCACGGCGCGGTAGCCCTCGCGGAACGTCGGGTACCGGGGTGTCCATCCCGTCGACCGGAGGAGCGCGTTCGACAGGCGCTTGTCGCCGCCGGCCTGCCGCGCGTCACCGTCGCCCGTCGACGGCTCGGCGACGTGGAGTTCGTCGGCCAGGAACCGCAGCACGTCGTCCAGTCGACTCGGCTCGTCGTCCGTCCCCAGGTAGAGCGGTGCCGGGTCCGGCAGGGCCGCCAGGTGCACGAGTGCTGCTGCGGCGTCGTCGCGGTGGATGCGGTTCGTGTGCGGTGAGGTGCCCGGCGCCAGCCGTGCGGACCCGGACCGGACCTGCTCGATGAGCCGCTCGCGGCCGGGGCCGTAGACGCCCGACAGCCGGACCAGCACGGCGCCGGGAGCGCGCTCGCGCAGCAGGACCTCCGCCTCGACCAGGACCTCGGCGGTCGGGGTCGCACCGCGCGCCGGAGTTTCCTCGGTGACTTCGCTGCCGTCCGAGACGTCGTAGACGGCGGTCGAGGACACGACGAGCACCCGCGGGTCGGCCTCCGAGGCGTCGATGCCGTCGAGCACGTTGCGCAGCCCGTCGACGTAGGTGGCGCGGTACTCGTCGACGTCGCGGCTGCCCGCGGCGAAGGCCACGACGACGACGCTCGTGTCGGCGGGGATCTCGGGGACCTCGTGGCGCAGGTCGACGCTCCGGCCGGTGATCGGTGCGGGGACCAGCTCGGCACGGCGGCGGAGTCCGATCACGCGGTGGCCCTGGTCGGCGAAGCGCAGGCCGGCTTCGGTCCCGAGGTCGCCGCATCCGGCGATGACGACTGTCGTGGAGTTGTGCACGGCTCGACCCTGGCACGGCCGGTTGGTGGAAGGCGGGGAAGCACGCACATCGCAGATCACTAGGGTCGGCGCATGGGGCGGCAGCGGCGACGAGTGGTGCGTGACGTCGCGATCGCCCTTCCCCCGGTCGTCGAGATCGTGCTCGTCGTCGCCGGCTCGATCGTCTCCGTCGGGGCCGAGGGGGAGAGCGCGGAGTCGTGGGCGCCGTTGTCGTGGCCGCTGTACGCCGTCCTCGTGACGTTCCCGTTCGCGGTCGGCGCGCTCGTCGCGGCGGTGCGGCTCCGCGGACTCGAGGCCAGGACGCCGGCGATCGGCTTCGCTGCCCTGTCGGTGGCCGTGGGTGCCATCCCCTTCGTCGGGATGCTGAGCGTCTTCGTACAGTTCTGGAGCGTCTCGTCTAGATGAGAACGGTTATCGTCTAGACGACCGTCATCCGCCACTGCACCCCAGGAGCCCCATGTCCGCTCGACCTCCACGTCTCCTCCCCGCCCTCGTCCTCGCGGGGCTCGTCCCCCTCGTCGCCACCGCGATCGCCGTCCCCGCGTCGGCTGCACCCGCCGTGACGCGGACCGCCCACCACAGCTGGCTCGTCACGGCTGACCCGACGGCGAAGCGCGTGTACGTCAACGACGCCGTGACCGGTCGGCGGACCGCCACCCTGAGCGGGATCGAGTTCGGCACCCACGCGGGCTCCGTGCAGCTCGGCCACGGGCAGATCGCGTTCATGGACGAGTCGAAGCCGCAGCTCGACGTCCTCGCCATCGGCCCCCGCGGCACGGCGCACATCGCCCAGCACTACGCGATCCCCAACGCCGACAAGCGCTGGGAGCGTGCCGGCTGGCTGTCGACCGACACCGCACGCCGGCACCTGGCGGTCGGCTCCGACTTCGACGGCTCCGAGCGGCAGCGGGTCACGGTCATCGACCTGCGGCGGAAGACGGAGCGCACCGCCCGGATCGACACCTCGGCGGTGCAGCTCGCCACGACGGGCAAGCGCGGCACCGAAGAGGTCGAGACGTTCCTGGTCGGCAGCCCCCTGCGCCTGGTCGTCACCGCGGGCGGACGCCTCGACGCCTACTCCGTCTCCGCGATCATGCGCGGTGCGACGCACCCGCGCCCCGTCGCGACCACGCCCCTCGGCGCGTATCCCCACGGCCCGATCGTGAACGCCACCGGGACCGTGATCGGTTCCGACCTGGCCGCCGGCGTGCAGACCGTGCGGGTGACGCGGACCGGCTTCACGGGCTCCCGGTCCGTCGCGTACCCGAAGCCGAGCGTGCAGAGCTACCGCCCCCGCATGGCGCCGGACGGGACGACCGTGGTCGGCACCCAGGCCGGCAGCACGGCTGCCGGTACCCCGTGGAACGCCGTCCCCGCGTACCTGACCACCTCGTCCACGTCGTCCAGCGGGATCAGCAGCGTCGAGCTCGGCACCGGGTCCTTCACCCGGGTCGCCGTCACCGCCCGGTTCGCCGCCGTCGCGCTGACGTCGGGCACCGGGGACTCGCTCGTCCTGGTGCGGAAGCAGGCCGACGGTGTCTACTCCGGCCCGACGACCTCGGTCGCGCTCACGCCGCTCCGCAAGGGGCCCGTCGCCGGACAGCCGGCCACCGGGGCGTCGGTGCGGTTCACCGCGGCGACCGAGGACGGCCGCAGCGTGTTCGTGACACGGGGCGACGAGGGGAAGATCACCCAGATCGACACCACCGGTGCGAAGCCCTCCGTGCTCCGCACCATCACGCTGCCCACGGCGCTCGCCGGGGGTGGGTACCTGACGACGGTCGACTCGACGGTGGCCCCGTACGACCTCAGCGGTCGCTGACAGGCCGACCGACCGGCCGAACCGCTGACTGCCCGGCCGACCCCAGCCGCCGACCGCCCCTCGGGGTGGTCGGCGGCTAGGGTCCTGGTGTGATCGTCTGGTTGAACGGAACACACGGGGCGGGCAAGACCACGACGAGCCGACTGCTCCAGCCGCTACTGCCCGGCTCGCGGATCCTCGATGCCGAGAAGGTCGGCGAGGTGCTGATGGACGTCACACCGGGGCTGCCGGAGAGCGACAACTTCCAGCACTGGGACCCGTGGCGGCCGCTCGTGGTCGAGACCGCTCGCCGGGTGCACGACTACGTGGGCGGGCCGCTCATCATGCCGATGACGGTCCTGGTCGAGGCGTACTGGCGTGAGATCGCCGCGGGGCTCGCCTCTCACGGCATCCCGGTCCGGCACTTCGTGCTGCACGTCGACGAGTCGACGCTCCGCGACCGGATCCAGAACGACCCGATCGTGGGGCCGTCCACGTTCCGGTTCGCGTACGTCGACGCCTACGCCGAGGCGGCTCGCGGCTGGCTGCACGCCGAGGCCGAGGTCATCGACGCGACCGAGGTCCCCGCCACCGAGGTCGCCCGGGCCGTCGCGGACGCGGTGACGTCAGCGCGCTGACCGCACGGCTCTGTCCGCCGCACGCAGCCCCGGGGTTCGCCACCGCCCGGATCATGCCGGAGACTGGTGCGGGTCGCTCACGAAGCTGCCCGCCCCACCACCAGCAAGGAAGGCTCCGCATGCCCGAGCTCCCCGTCGTGTTCGAAGTCGGCTCGATGATCGCCCTGGTCGCGATCCTGCTCGCCGACCTGCTGATCGTCGCGCGTCGCCCGCACGTGCCGACGCTGCGCGAATCCGGCATCTGGGTGGGCATCTACGTTGGGCTGGCACTGGTCTTCGCGGTGCTCATGCTGGTCTTCGCCGGTGGCGACTCCGCCGGGCAGTTCCTGGCGGGCTGGCTGACCGAGTACAGCCTGAGCATCGACAACCTGTTCGTGTTCGTCATCATCATGGCGCGCTTCTCGGTGCCGAAGAAGATCCAGCAGGAGGTGCTGCTGCTCGGCATCATCATCGCGCTCGTGCTCCGCGGCATCTTCATCCTGGTCGGCGCGCAGCTCATCGAGAACTTCTCGTGGATCTTCTACATCTTCGGCGCCTGGCTGATCTGGACGGCGATCCAGCAGCTCCGCGGCGAGGACGAGGACGACCAGAAGGACACCTTCATCGTCCGGCTGCTCCGCCGCCGGGTCCGTCTCACCGACACGTACGACGGCATGAAGTTCCGCACCCACCACGACGGTGTCCGGCACTTCACGCCGCTGCTCATCGTGCTCATCGCGATCGGCACCACGGACCTGTTGTTCGCGCTCGACTCGATCCCGGCGATCTTCGGCATCACCGAGAGCCCCTTCATCGTGTTCACCGCGAACGTCTTCGCGCTGATGGGTCTGCGCCAGCTCTACTTCCTGCTGGGTGGCCTGCTCGAGCGTCTCGTCTACCTGAAGTACGGCATCGCCGTGATCCTGGCCTTCATCGGCGTGAAGCTCGTCCTGCACGCGCTGCACGACAACGAGCTGCCGTTCCTGAACGGCGGCCACCACATCGGGTGGGCGCCGGAGATCAACACGTGGGTGTCCCTGCTGGTGATCGTCGCCGCGATGGCCGTGTCGACGCTGGCGAGCCTCGTCCGGATGCGCGGCGAGACCCCGGCCGCCGACGCCGCGACCGCGGACGACACAGCGGCGGACGACGACCGGGCCGACCAGGACCGCGCCGACCAGGACCGCGCCCGCACCTCCGACTGAAACCCGTTTGAACGATCCGCCCGGCTGCCTCGTCGTCTGGGTATGGCACTCCGCAAACGAACCAAGGTCATCATCGGGATCTCCGCCGGCGTCGTCGTCGTGGCGGCAGCAGCCGTCATCGCCGGCCCGGTCATCTACGCGAACACCGTCAACGGCCAGGCCGCCGCAGCACCCTCGCTGTCGGCGTCCTCGTCCGGCACCCTCGACGCGAAGGACGCCGACGGCACCTGGACCAGCAAGAGCAGCTCGTACGCCGGGTACCGGGTGCACGAGGTACTGCAGGGGAATGATGTGAACGTGGTCGGTCGCACGAAGGACGTCAAGGGCACCGCCGTCGTCGACGGTGGGTCCCTCACCAAGGCGTCCGTCACCGTGCAGGTCGGCAAGATCAGCACCCCGGAAGCCGCCCGCGACGAGTACTTCCGCTCCACCGCGCTGCAGACCGACAAGTACCCCACGGCGACGTTCGAGCTGACGAAGCCCGTCGACGTCACGAAGGCGCTCGACGGCTCCACGCAGGACGTCACCCTGACCGGCACGATGGACCTGCACGGCGTCGAGAAGCCGGTCACGGCCGACGCCCAGGTCGCGGTCGGCAAGGGCGGGACCGTCCAGGTCGCCGGCACCGTGCCGATCACCTTCGCCGACTACGGCGTGAAGGCCCCCTCGCTCGGCTTCGTCACCGTGGACGGGAAGGGCTCCGTCGAGTTCTCCCTCGACCTCGGGAAGTGACCGTGACGAGTCGTTCCGCGGACGAGCTGCTCGCGACGCTGTACCGCGAGCACGGTGACGCGCTCACGCGGTACGTCCGGCACCTCACGCGGGACGGCTCGACGGTCGAGGACGTCGTGCAGGAGACGATGGTCCGCGCCTGGCAGCGTCCGGCCGTGCTCGAACGGGCACCCGACAGCGCGCGGGCGTGGCTCTTCACGGTGGCGCGCAACCTGGTGGTCGACGACGCACGGTCGGCACGCAACCGCCGTGAGCACGGCACCGAGCACCAGGTCGAACGGATCGAGTCGGACAGCACGGACGCCGTGCTGGACCGGATCGTGGTCGCCGACGCACTCGCGTCGCTGAGCCCGGACCACCGTCGCGTGGTGGTGGACGCGTACTGGCTCGGGCACACGGTGCCGGAGATCGCACGACGACACGACATCCCGGAGGGCACCGCCAAGTCGCGGCTGCACTACGGGCTGCGAGCCCTGCGGCTCGCACTGCAGGAACGAGGAGTGACCCGATGAGCGACGACAAGTACGCGGAGTGGGATGCGGCGTACGTCCTGGGGTCGCTCCCGGCCGGTGAGCGGCTGGAGTACGAACGGCACCTCGAGACGTGCGACCGCTGTGCGGCCGCCGTCGCGGAGCTGGTCGGTCTGCCGGGGCTGCTCGGCAAGCTGCCGGCCGACCAGGCGATCGAGATCGCAGAACCGGACGGGAGGCCCGACACCCGTTCCGAGAGCGACCTCGCCTCCGTCGCGCACCGCGTCCGACACCGTCGCCGCCGTCGCCGGGTCTGGGTCGCCGCCACCGCGGGGCTCGCGGTGGTCGCCGCCGTCCTGGGCGGGCTCGCGGTCGGTGCCGCGGGGGAGCGGACCACGGTGCAGGCCGGTGCCGCTCCGACGGCGGCTGCCACCGCCGACCGCTACGACATGACCGGCGTGCAGGGACTCGACGTCCAGCTCGCCATCAGCGGTGAGCAGTGGGGCACCCGCTTCGACTGGGGGTGCTCGTACGGCGGCAAGGAGTGGTCGCCGGACGGGTCGATCCTCTACGACCTCGTCGTCGTCCGGACCGACGGCACGACGCAGACCGTGGGCTCGTGGACGGCTGCCGGTGCCGATGCGCGCGGACTGTCGGCGTCGACGGACATCCCGCGGGACGAGATCAAGAGCGTGCAGGTCCGGCTGCGCGGTGAGCGCGGCGCGCTCGCCGTCGTCACGCTCTAGCCGACGTCGGCCTCGTCCGAGGCGTCGTCGGGGCCGATGGCGTCCTGGACGCGCGCACTGACGGACCGCAGCGTCTCGGCGTCGGTCCCCACGGGCCTCCAGAACAGGTCCTCGAGCGCACCGGTGTGCGCGCGGATGCCGGCGAGCACCGCGCGACGACCGTCCGCGGTCATCACCACCCAGCTGCCACGGGCGTCGCTCGGGCAGTCCGCCCGCTCGACCAGGCCGCGGGAGACCATCCGCGTGACCTGGTGGCTGACGCGTGACTTCTCCCAGCCGATCCCCGCGGCGATGTCCCGGACGCGCAGACGGTGGTCGGGGTCGCGGTGCAGGCCGATCAGGATCTCGAACTCGGGGACGGAGATGCCGGCGCCCGCCTGGACGGCCCGGTCGAGCGCCCGGTCGAGTCGTCGCCAGGCGTCGTGGTACGCGTCCCAGGTGGCCCAGTCGTGGCCACCGTTGCCCTCCGTCGACATGCCGACCAGCGTATCCACCGGGCGGACGATCGGACCGCGCCGCGAGCCCTTTCATCCGCTCGGATGACTCCTGGCCGACGCACGGCGTGCTCCGAGGTCGCGTCGGACGTGCGGCATACGATCGGGGGATGCCGAGCGCTCGCCTCCAGGACACCACCGATGACGCCGTCGCGCTCGTGCGCCGGTGGCTGGCGGCGTCCGCCGGGGTGAAGCCCGACCCGGGTGCGGTCCGTCTGGCCGAGGTCCTGCGCGACGAGCAGGGCCTCGACTTCACGCGGGGGTTCGTGGACAAGGTCATCCGCCCCGAAGACCCCCGGGTGGCGGCACGGAACCTCGAGCAGCTGAGCCGCGACGTCCCCGACTTCCTCGCCTGGTACCTGCGCGGGGCGGTGACGCTCGGCGGCGGGTTCGCCACCATGGCGCCGTGGGCCGTGATCCCGACCGCGCGCCGGATCCTGCGCCGGATGACCGGGCACCTGGTCATCGACGCGAGCACGAGCAAGCTCGGACCGGCCCTCGCCAAGGTCCGCGGTGCGGGGACGCGACTGAACGTGAACCTGCTCGGCGAAGCCGTCCTCGGCAGCGCCGAGAGCGACCGACGCCTGCAGGGCACCATGGACCTGCTCGCCCGCGACGACGTCGACCACGTGTCAATCAAGGTGAGCGCCGTCGTGCCGCAGACCTCGCCGTGGGCCTTCGACCAGACCGTCGAGCGCGTCGTCGACCGGCTCGTCCCGCTCTACCGCCTGGCCGCGGCACCGACGGCCGCCGGACGCCCGGCCAAGTTCATCAACCTCGACATCGAGGAGTACCGCGACCTCGACGTCACCCTCGCCGTGTTCCGGGCGCTGCTCGACCGTGACGAGTTCGCCGACCTGCCGGCCGGCATCGTGCTGCAGGCCTACCTGCCCGACGCAGCGGGAGTACTCGACGCGCTGACCGCGTGGGCGCAGGAACGCCGGGCGCGCGGCGGTGCCTCGATCACGGTGCGGCTCGTCAAGGGCGCGAACCTCGCCATGGAGCACGTCGACGCGATCCTGCACGGGTGGCCCCTCGCCACCTGGGGCAGCAAACGCGAGACCGACACCGCGTACCTGCGGCTGCTCGACGCCGCACTGACGCCCGAGCGCACCGACGCCGTGCGGATCGGGGTCGCCGGGCACAACCTGTTCGACCTCGCCACCGCGTGGGTGCTCGCCCAGCGCCGTGGGGTCACCGACGCCGTCGACGTCGAGATGCTGCTCGGCATGGCGTCCACCCACGCCCAGGCCGTCCGGGCCGACGTCGGGCAGATCCTGCTCTACACACCCGTCGTGCAGCCGGACGAGTTCGACTCGGCCATCGCGTACCTGGCCCGTCGCCTGCAGGAGAGCGCGAGCCCCGAGAACTTCATCGCCGCCGCGTCCGACATCGACCACGACGCCAGCGTCTTCGAGCGGGAGCACAGCCGGTTCCTGGCGTCCGTCGCCGCACTCGACGAGCCCGTCCCCGCCACCCACCGCACGCAGGACCGCCACCGTGCCCTCGGCGAACCCGTCCTGCGCGACGCGTTCCGCAACGCCCCCGACACCGACCCGTCCATCGCCGCGAACCGCGCCTGGGCGCTCGACGTCCTGCGCCGGGTGCCGCGCTCGCAGCTCGGCGCGCAGACGATCCGCGGTGCGAAGGTCGCCGACCGCTCCAAGCTCGAGCGGATCATGGCGCGCACCGCCCAGGCCGGCGTGAACTGGGGGCGGCAGGACCCGTCCGACCGTGCCGAGCTCCTCGACCTCATCGGGCACGAACTCGAGACCCGCCGTGCCGACCTGATCGAGGTGATGGCCGCCGAGACGGGCACGACCTTCGCCGAGGCCGACGCCGAGGTGACCGAGGCCGTCGACGCCGCCCACTACTACGCCGAGAGCGCCCGCCGCCTCGGTGACATCGAGGGCGCGCAGTACGTGGCGCCGCGGCTGACCGTCGTCGTGCCGCCGTGGAGCTCCCCCGTCGCGATCCCCGCCGGTGGCGTGCTGGCGGCGCTCGCCGCGGGCAGCGGTGTCGTACTCAAGCCCGCGCCCGAGGCCAAGCGCTCGGGCGCCGTACTCGCCGACGTGCTCTGGGACGCCGGGGTGCCGCACTCGCTGCTGCAGCTCGTCGACCTGGCCGAGGACGAACTCGGCCGCGACCTCATCGGCCACCCCACGGTCGACCGCATCATCCTGACCGGCTCGTCCGACACCGCCCGCTCGTTCCGCTGGTGGCGTGCGGGGCTGCCGCTCACCGCCGGGACGAGCGGCAAGAACGCCATCGTCGTCACGCCGAGCGCCGACCTCGACCTGGCGGTGCAGGACATCGTGCAGTCCGCCTTCGGGCACGCCGGACAGCAGTGCTCGGCGGCGTCCCTCGTGATCCTGGTCGGGTCGGTGGGGGAGAGCGAGCGCTTCCAGCGGCAGCTCGTCGACGCCACCCGCACACTCCGGGTCGCGTGGCCGGACGACCCCACGGCGCAGGTCGGCCCGCTCATCGCCGAACCGCAGGGCACGCTCCGCCAGGGCCTGACCGAGCTCGGGCCGGGGGAGTCCTGGCTCGTGCAGCCCGAGGCGGTCGACGACTCCGGCCGGCTCTGGTCGCCGGGCATCCGCGACGGCGTCCGCCCCGGTAGCGACTTCCACCAGACCGAGTACTCCGGCCCGGTGCTCGGCATCATGCGCGCCGAGACCCTCGAGCAGGCGATCGCCATCCAGAACGGCACCGACTTCGGGCTGACGGCGGGCATCCACTCGCTCGACGTCGACGAGGTGTCCGAGTGGCTCGCCCGCGTCCGCGCCGGCAACCTGTCCGTCAACCGCGGCATCACCGGTGCCGTCGTGGGGCGGCAGCCGTTCGGTGGCTGGAAGGGCTCCTCGGTCGGCACCGGCACCAAGGCCGGCGGCCCGATGTACGTCGCGACGCTCGGCCGCTGGCTGCCCACGCCCCGGACCGTGCACAAGAGCATCCAGCTGCACGGCCTGCCCCCGCGCGTCACCGCGGTGATCGAGGCCGCACGCAGCGGGCTGTCGTTCGAGGAGTTCGACCGGGTCCGTGCCGGAGCCCTGAGCGACGTGCACGCACGAGAGACCCTCTTCCGGTCGCGGGACCTGTCCGGGCTCGTGGTGCAGCGGAACGTGCTGCGCCACCGACCCCAGTCCGTCATTGTGCGTCAGGCCGAGGACGCCTCGACCGTGGACCTCGTCCGGACGCTCGTCGCCGCGACCTCGGCACGTGCGCACGTCCTGCTCAGCACGGCTCGGCCGCTGCCCGGCCCGCTCACGCAGCTGCTCGCGTCGAACCGGTCCCCGCTCGACGTCGTCGACCACCTGGTGGAGTCCGACCAGGAGTTCCACGCCCGCGCGTCCTCGGGGGCCGTGTTCCAGGCGGACTGGTCCACCGACCAGGACGACCAGCCGGTCGACGCGCTCGAGGCCGTGCTGTCGCAGGGGCAGGACCGCCCGGCGCACACGGCGTTCGGTGGTCCCGGTGCCCGGATCCGGTTGCTCGGCGGTGACCCGCTCGCCCTCGAGGAAGCCCTGGGTGCGAGCATCGACGTCGCGATCCACGACGCGCCCGTGGTCGAGGCCGGCGTGATCGAGATGCTGCCCTACCTGCGCGAGCAGTCGGTGTCGATCACCGCGCACCGGTTCGGCGACGTCGACAGCGACTTCTCCGAGTTGCGCGTGTAGGCGCTTCCGCTTGGTGAGCAGAAGACGTCGGGTCCCGTGTGGGGACCCGACCTCTTCTGCTCACCAAGTGCCCCGAGGATCAGTCCTCGGCGTCACCCGCTTCTTCGTCCTCGACGCCGGTCTCGTCCATGCGGTCCCGCAGGTGGTCCGCCATCGCGCCGGCGCCCTCACCGGCGTGGTCGTGGTCGACCTGCTCGATCAGGCCCTGCAGCTTCTCGTGGTTCGTGGCATCGGTGGCACCGTCCATGACGGGCTCGGTCTGCTCGTTGTCGCTCATGCTCCGGACGCTACGCCGCGGTTGCTGCGGAACGGTAGTGGAGCTCGACCGCCCCGCCGTCGAACTGCGTGGTGCCGACGAGTTCGAACACCGGGGTCGGTGCGGCGACCGGCAGCAGGGGTGCTCCGGCGCCGAGCGCGACCGGCATCACGGTGACCCGCAGCTCGTCGAGGATGCCCGCCTGCTGGTACTGCGCCGCGAGCAGTCCGCCCCCGACGACCCAGACGTCGCGGCCGTCGGCCTCGCGCTCGAGGTCGGCTTGGTGGTCGCCGACCTCGCCCGAGACGAAGCGCACGTCGGCACCGTCGGGCACCGGAAGGTCTCGCGTGGTGAACACCCACGTCGCCAGGTCCGGGTACGCCCACGTGTCGTCGTGCTCGAGCAGCCACTCGTACGTCGTTGACCCCATCGCGATCGCGCCGACGCCCGCGTAGAACCGGTCGTGGTGCTCCTGGAACGGCTCGAACCCGAACTGCAGCAGCCAGTCGAGGTCGTCGTCGGGCGCAGCGACGAAGCCGTCCAGCGAGGACGCGACGGAGTAGATCGTGCTCATGCCGGGGACGCTACCGAGCACCTCCGACAGGACTCAGCGGCGTCCTCCGCGACCGACGACCGCTGCCTCGGCGATCGCCAGGACTGCGGCGATCCAGAGCTGGTCGACCGCGAACCGGCGTCGACGTGGATCGACGGCGAGCGGCACCATCGTCGCGCCGTGCAGGGCGTCCACGACGGCACTCAGGGTGTGCGCGTTGCCGGAACCCACCCGCGCGACGAGGACGGCCTGTGCGAGCTGCCGGACCCCGAGCACGCCGTGCAGCACCGCCTGGTCAGACCCTCGGGCCGCACGGCTCAGGTGCCACAGGCCGAGCCCGGCCCGGGCCAGCTCGACGACGGCCGTCCCGCTCACGGTCGACGACCGGCGGCTCATCGTCGGCGTCCCGCGACGAGTGCAGCGGCCCCGGCGGCACCGAGCACGGCACCGATGATGCCGTTGCCGACCCGGCGGTGCTCCACCCACCAGGTCTGCGGGGACCAGGCGTGCGCGGACTCGTCGAAGACCCCGTGCGCGCCGTGGTCGCCCGGCACCGGCTCGTACAGGTTGTCCCGCATCTCGAGGCCGTCCTTGTCGGGGGCCTGCTGCCCGTCGACCAGGGTCTTGGCGGCGTACCAGTCGGCGAAGCGTCCGCTGATCCGGTTGCCGAGGATCGTGTAGACCGTCGACTCGCCCACCCAGGTGCGGCTGCGCGGTCGCTCGGCCACGGCGGCGATGGCCCGGGCACCGACCTCGGGCTGGTAGATCGGGGCGACCGGCTGCGGGTGGTGCGGCAGCTTCGACTTCACCCACTGGAACTGGATCGTGTTGAGCGCCGGCATGTCCACGCGGGACACCTTGACCTTGCTGCCCTGTTCGCGCAGCTCGGAGACGACGGACTCAGTGAACCCGACGATCGCGTGCTTCGCACCGCAGTACGCGGCCTGCAGGGGGATCCCGCGGAACCCGAGCGCCGAGCCGACCTGGATCACGTGCCCACGACCGCGGGGGACCATCCGCGACAGTGCCGACCGGGTGCCGTTCACGAAGCCGAGGTAGGTCACGTGCAGCGCCCGCTCGAAGTCCTCCGGCGCGGTGTCGAGGAACTTCCCGAACACCCCGACCATCACGCCGTTCACCCACAGGTCGATCGGTCCGAGCTCCTGCTCGACCCGGTCGGCCGCAGCCTCGACGGCGTCACGGTCGGAGACGTCGGCGGCCAGGGCCAGCCCGCGGCGCCCGGCGGCCTCGACCTCGGCGACGGCGGCGTCGACCCCTTCTTGCCCGCGGGCCAGGACGGCCACGTCCCACCCCCGTGCGGCGAGCTCCCGGACGGTCGCCCGTCCCAGTCCTGCTGATCCACCGGTCACCACTGCCACTCGAGTCATGGCTCCCTTGTACCTGCGGCGGGCCGTGCACCACTCAGCCGCTGTCCCCCGAAGTTGCCGTACCGAACGACGCACGCACCGATCGGACATCATGGCCAGGTGGAGACCCGAGACCCCGATACCGACGACCCCGCAGAGGAGGCGCCGCCCGGTTGGGTGCTCAACACACCGACCCGGCTGCTCGAGGTCTGGACGTACCCGGTGCTCGAGGTGCTCCTCGCCGCCGCACACGTCGCCCTCGGCATCGCGTTCGGGGGCGTGTTCGCGCTCGTCGTCGGCGTCGCCGCTGCGGTCGTGTTCGTGATCGGTTCGATCGCGCTGTTCGTCACGGGCTGGCGCGCGTACGACCAGCAGACTCGCAGCGCGTCGTGGCGCTGCCACGTCACCCGTGTGGTGGTGGCGGTGACCAGCGCGGCCGTCGTCGCGGTGGCGAGCCTGATGGTCGGGACCCCGCTGGGATTGGTGTTCGGCGCGATGGCTGGTGTCCCCATGGCTTTCCGGTTCGCGCGCACCGTCCCACGCGTCGACTACCTCGTCGTCGCATGGGGTTCCGTGTGCGTGGCGGTGACCTGCACCACCCTCGCCGTGATCGGGTTCACCGTCGCCGACCTCCCCGAGTACCGGACCACCGCCTGGGTGTCGGGGTCTTTCTTCGCACTGTTCTCCGCCGTGGTGGCCGTCCACCAGTTCCGGTCTGCTGCCCGAGCACCGCTGGACGGGCCGGAGTCCGGCGTCAGCGCCCCCGACCGAACCGCGTCGTGACCCCCGGCGAGTAGAGCACAGAGTCCGGCTCGAGCTCGGTCAGCCCGAAGGGCAGCCCGGCAGCCCCGACCAGGTCGTCCCGCAGCGACACGACCGAGGCCCGGTGCAACGGCCACGACTCGTGCTCGTTCGGCCAGAACCGCGTCCGTCCCGCCCGGTGCACGTGCATGCCCCACCGCGCCGTCAGGAACGTCTCGAGCGGCCCCGGCTCGTCGAGCACCTCACCGATCCGGACGTCGAGCATCGACCGCAGGTGGGTGCCGTGCCGCCGCATCGCGTACCCCACGCGGCCGTCACCGCTGCGCGACTCCGCGATCGCCCACCGGTACGGCAGTCCGGTCGCGACGCGTGCGCCGATGGTCGGCAGGAGCTTGCCGGCGTCGAGCGACAGGAACACCACCCCGCGCTGCCCCTGCTCGTCGACCGTGTAGACGCGGACGTTCAGCTCGACGAAGTCGCCGATGCTCCCGGTCGAGAACGGCGGGAACCGCGTGTCCTCGAACCGGAACGCGATGAGGCCCACCCAGGTGGTCACCCCGTCGTCGGTGCCGTCGAGCGCCATCGTGTCGGGCCGTGTGCCGGCCGGCAGCAGCGGGGCCACCGCCGACAAGTCGACGCGCCAGTGCACGAAGACGACGTCGAGCCAGTCCTGCGAGATCCAGGGGCGGCCCGGCAGGCCGGGGGCAACGGCCTGGAGGCCCGGGGTCACGTGGGTGGGTCGGGTGTCGGTCACGATGTGGTCGCCTCCGGTTCGATGTGGGCTGCGACGGGTGCGTCGTCCCACCCGCGCTGCGGGGTGTCGCAGGTGCCGCGGAACACGTACTGCGAGGGACGCTTCCGCTCGCTCGACGTCCAGTCGATGGCCGGCCGTCGTCGTTCCGGGGGCAGGTACCCGATCCGGTAGACGGCCATCAGCTCGAGCGACTCGGGCACGCGGAGCAGTCCCTCGATCTCCTCCCACGCGCCGGGGGTCTCCATCGGGAAGGACACGAACTGGATCCCCAGGCCGAGCTCGGTCGTCGCGAGCCAGATGTTCTCCATCGCCGCGCCCATGCTGAACACCGAGTAGAAGCCGGACAGCTCCTCCTTCCGGTACTCGTGGCGGTCGAGCAGCACGCCGAGCAGCAGCGGCGACCCGGCGACGAGCTTCCGGTTCTCCTCACCCAGGGTCTGCGGCACCCGGAGCGTGTTCATGAGCAGCTGCCCGCGCTTCGTGAACACCTGCTTCGTGAACGGCCGAAGCGGCCCGGGGAGCTTGTCGAACAGCATCCCGTCGCGCCGCTCGTCCATCTCGGCCTTCGAGAACCGGAAGTACGGCTTGTACCGCTCGAAGAACGTGCCCTCGGCCATGGTGCGGGTCATCGAGCTGCCGCTGATCTCGGCGACGCGGTCGATCGTCTGGCGCTCCTCGATCAGCACGAAGCGCCACGGCTGGCTGTTGAGCTGCGACGGCGCCCGGCCGGCGAGCTCCATGAGCAGTTGCTGGTGCTCGTCCGACACCGGATCGGGCAGGAACGGCCCGTTCGTCGTGCGTCGTCGTCGGATGGCCTCGAACAGCTCCACTGCTCACCTCTCTGATCGCCTGCGAGCAAGCACGGCCCCCAGGTAGGACGGTGCGGCGGCGACTGCGACCTTCCAGTGTGCTCCGGAGCGCGGGTCGGTGCGTGGAGCGACCGCCAGGGGCACGAGTGCCGGCAGCAGGAACAGTGCGGTCCGGTCGCGGGTCCACGCGGGGGTCGTCGCGGCGACACCGGTCAGGGTCGCGGTCACGACGAACAGCCCGTGGTGCACGACGCGGAGCTTCTTCGTGCGGATCAGCCGCACGGCGACCGCGGTGCCCCACAGGCAGTTCGCGACGTAGGCGAGGCCCGCAGCGGTGACCAGCTGCCGGGCCGGACACGATCCCGTGGGCGGTGATCCGCGCCTCCCGGCCGTCTTCCGTCCCATGCGTGGGACGTTACGCGGTCTCTCGACTGACGAGCTTGGAGAGCACGATCGCGGAGCGGGTGTGGTCGACCTGGGGTGCGAGGCGGACCTTGTCGAGCGCCTCTTCGAGCGCGGACAGGTCCTTCGAGCGCATGTGCACGACGGCGTCGGCGCTGCCGGTGACCGTGCCGGCGTCGATGACCTCGGGGACGGTGTCGAGCAGGGCGCGCAGCTCGTCGGGCGAGACCGTGCCGCGGCAGTAGAGCTCGACCCAGGCCTCGGTGCCGCGGTCCTCGACGGCGGGGTCGACCTTGATCGTGAAGCCCTGGATCACGCCGTCACCGACCAGCCGGTCGACGCGGCGCTTGACGGCCGAGGCCGAGAGTCCGACCACCGACCCGATGTCGCCGTAGCCGGCGCGGGCGTTGTCCCGGAGCTGATCCAGGATGCGGTGGTCGAGCGTATCCATTTGTCCCCATCGTACGCGGACTTGTTGCGAGGCTGGTGGGTCTCGCGCACGAAACGTGCGTCACCCGAACGGGTGTCACGGTCCCGCAGGCGGGGGACTGCACTCCGTGGACGGTCTGTGCCAGGACCGACTCGGCGTCGATGCTTGAGTGTCACTGTTCCGCTGCGGTGAGTCTGTGGAAGGATCGACTCGGCGTCGACCTGGTCCGCTGCGGTGAGTGAGCCTGCATCTCACCGGAGCTCTTCTCCTCGTTCCGTTTCGGTTCCTGGCAGGCTCGGGCCCCGGTCCCTTCCAGGAGGACTGATGTCGAACACCGCACCCGCCCCCGAGTCCGTCGCCACCCCGGCTCGTGTCGCCACCAAGCGCACGATCCTCATGTGCAAGCCGGACTTCTACACCGTGAGCTACCGGATCAACCCGTGGATGCACCCGGAGGAGCCGACCGACACGTCGAAGGCCGTCGAGCAGTGGGAGTCGCTCGTCGCCGTCTACGAGCAGCTCGGCTTCGACATCTCGTACATCGACCCGATCGACGGCCTGCCGGACATGGTCTACGCGGCCAACGGCGGGTTCGTCCTCGACGGCATCGCGTACGGCGCGAAGTTCCAGTACCCCGAGCGCCAGCCCGAGGGCCCCGCGTACATGGACTGGTTCCGCCAGGCCGGTCTGACCGTCGCCGAGCCGGAACAGACCAACGAGGGCGAGGGTGACTTCCTGCTCATCGGGGACACGATCTTCGCCGGCACCGGTTTCCGGTCGGACAGCACCTCGCACGACGAGCTCGCGAAGATCTACGGCCGCGAGGTCGTCACGCTCAAGCTCATCAACCCGAGCTTCTACCACCTCGACACCGCCATCGCCGTGCTCGACCCCGAGCCCGCCGTCGACGGGACGAGCAACATCGCGTACCTGGAGAGCGCCTTCGACGAGCCGTCGCTGGCGATCCTGCGCGAGCGCTTCCCGGACGCGATCATCGCCACGGAAGAGGACGCCGCGATCCTCGGCCTGAACTCCTACTCCGACGGGTACAACGTCGTGATCGCCGCCCGGGCTGTTCGGTTCGCCGAGCAGCTGCGCGAGAAGGGCTACAACCCGATCGGCGTCGACCTGTCCGAGCTGCTGCTCGGCGGTGGCGGCGTGAAGTGCTGCACCCTCGACCTGCACCCGGTCGGCACCGGCACCTCGGTCGCGCGTTCGCTCGGGGTCAGCTGATGTCGGCGGCAGCGTCGCTCGGGGTCAACACCGCGGCGGCGCTCGCCGTCGAGGACCGCGCCCTCGCGCACAACTACAGCCCGCTGCCCGTCGTCATCGCGTCGGGTGCCGGCGCGACTGTCACCGACGTCGACGGCAAGCAGTACCTGGACGGCCTCGCCGCGTACTCGGCGGTGAACTTCGGCCACGGCAACCCGCGGCTGCTCGACGCCGCACGGGCGCAGCTCGACCGCGTGACGCTCACGAGCCGCGCGTTCGTGAACGACCAGCTCGGGCCGTTCGCCGCAGCACTGGCTGCGTTGACGGAGACCGAGATGGTCCTGCCGATGAACACCGGTGCCGAGGCCGTCGAGTCCGCGATCAAGGTGTCCCGCGCCTGGGGCTACCGCGTCAAGGGCGTGCCGGCCGAGCGGGCGACGATCATCGTCGCGTCCGGCAACTTCCACGGGCGCACCACGACGATCATCTCGTTCTCGGACGACCCCTCGGCCCACGATGACTTCGGGCCGTTCACGCCCGGCTTCCGCACGGTGCCGTACGGCGACGCTGCGGCCCTGCGCGAGGCGATGGACGAGACCGTCGTCGCCGTGCTGCTCGAGCCGATCCAGGGTGAAGGCGGCGTGGTCATCCCGCCGGAGTCGTACCTCCCTGATGTCCGCGCGGTCTGCGACGAGTTCGGCGCGTTGTTCATCGCCGACGAGATCCAGTCCGGCCTCGGTCGCACGGGGCACACGCTCGCGGTGCAGCGCGTCGGGGTGCGTCCCGACCTGATCACGCTCGGCAAGGCCCTCGGTGGCGGCATCGTGCCGGTGTCCGCGGTGGTGGGCTCGCGCGATGTCCTTGGCGTCCTGCGCCCCGGCGAACACGGGTCCACCTTCGGCGGCAACCCGCTCGCCGCAGCCGTCGGTGCCGAGGTCGTGGCGATGCTCGGTGAGGGCACGTTCCAGCAGCGGGCACTCGACGGCGAACCGCTGTTGCGCGGCCTGCTCGACGACCTGCTCGGCAAGGGTGTCGTCTCGCACCGGGTCGCCGGACTCTGGGCCGGGATCGACATCGACCCCGCGCTCGGCACGGGCAAGGCGATCTCGAAGGACCTCGCCGACAGCGGGCTCCTGGTGAAGGACACCCACGGGTCGACGATCCGCTTCGCGCCGCCCCTCGTCGTCACCGACGACGAGCTGCGTTTCGCGATCGGAACCCTGGCCGACGTGCTCGCCGCGCGCGCCTGACCTGATCCGCAAAACACCGGTGTTTGCGCGTTGAACCCCCGCATGCCGCGGTGCGGAGCGCGAACACCGGTGTCTTGCGTGCGCCGGCGCGCGTCACCAAGTGCGGCTCACACCGCCCAGCGCGCCGCCAACTCGTCCATCAGGGCATCGAGCCGCTCGTCGACGACCTGCTCCTCGGGGTGCGCCTCGTACCAGGCGATGACCTCGCGCACACCCTGCCGGTAGGTCGTGCGCGGCCGGTACCACGGCACGAGCGACCGGACCTTGCTGTTGTCGAACACCGAGCTGTTCGCCTTGTCGCCGAGCAGCGCCGCGCCCCACTCGGGGTCAACGGCGTTGATCGCGTCCGCCGGCACGTGCACGATCCGCAGGTCCTCGACCCCGGCCGCCGCAGCGATCTCGTGCGCGATGGCGTTCCACGTCGGCGCCTCGTCGCTCGTGATCGTGAAGGGCTCACCGATCGCCTCGGCCCGGTCGAGCAGCCCCGTGAACCCGACCGCGAAGTCACGGCTGTGCGTCAGGGTCCACAGCGAGGTGCCGTCGCCGGTGATGATGACCGGCTTGCCGGCACGCATCCGAGCGACCGCGGTCCAGCCGCCGGTCAGCGGCAGCTTCGTCTCGTCGTAGGTGTGCGACGGCCGCACGATCGTCACCGGGAAGTCCTGCTCCCGGTACGCCTCCATCAGCAGCTCCTCGCACGCGATCTTGTCGCGCGAGTACTGCCAGTACGGGTTCTTCAGCGGCGTCGACTCCGTGATCGGCAGGTGCGTCGCCGGCGTCTGGTACGCCGAGGCCGAGCTGATGAACACGTACTGCCGCGTCCGCCCCGTGAAGAAGTCGACGTCGGCCTGCACCTGGTCCGGCGTGAAGGCGATCCAGTTCACGACCACGTCGAAGCGCTGGTCGCCGAGTGCGTCCGCCAGTGCGCTGCGGTCCGACACGTCAGCCTGGAGGCGCGTCACACCCTCCGGGATCGGCCTGCCCCCGGTGGTCCCCCGGTTGAGCACGGTCACGTCGAACCCCTGCTCGACGGCTTCCCGGACGCAGGCGGCGCTGATCACGCCGCTCCCGCCGATGAACAACACGCTCGCTCCGGTCATGGATGCTCCCTCGCTTCCGGCGGCACCGCTCCGTGCCGCAACCCTTTCGATCCTGCACCTACCCGTCGGGGCGGGCACGGAGCACGGCTTCGATCGAAGTGGTGCCCTCAGCCCAGGACGCCGCGTGTGGACTGATCCAGCCGAGCAGTTCGAGTGCGAAGTCGTGGTCCCGCTGCAGGTTCCGCGCGTGGATGGGTTCGTGGTGCGCGGCGCGGTTCCGCACGAAGTGCAGCTGCTGGAGCCGTCGCGCCACCTCGCTCCGTCGGATGCGCAGGTTGTCCGGCCCGTGCGGAAAGGCTCGATGCAGGCCAGGCACCCAGAGCGAGGTGTGGTACCGCGATTCGACGAGGTACCGCCAGAACCCGAAGCTGAGCTCCGCGATGACCCGTCCGTGTACTTCGGGACGTCGACCTTCTCGACCCGCCCGTGCCCGTGCCTTCGCGAGGTCGGCACGCCCGCGGCTGTCGAGTGGTGCGATGTCGAACCAGGGCGGCCCGGTGCGGCTCGATGCCCACGCGCAGAGTTCACGGTCGAGCGCATTGCGAGCGAACACCTCGACGACGCCGGTGAGCTCCATGACTGCCGCCGCGGCTCGCATGTTCCACTCGTAGAGCCGCAGTGCTTCAGTCGACGACCCCGTCCGCCCTGCGTACGAACGGAGCCGATCGGCTGTGATGAGCCGCTCGAGCTCGTCTTCCTGCATCCCGCCTCGCCTGCTAACGTTGTTCACGAAGACCCCGGAACGATCCCTGGCTCAGGCCACATCGCCGGGGTTTCGTCTTTTTCGATCGTCTCTGAAACATCAGCGTACAGGCGTGCACTCGCAGGCCGAGTGCTCCTGGGGGCGACGGGACTACCGTCACGGTTCGGGTCGCACCGACGCGCCCCACGACAGGAGTGACACGCACATGGAGTACCGCTACCTCGGCAACTCGGGCCTCAAGGTCTCCGAGATCACCTACGGCAACTGGCTCACCCACGCATCCCAGGTCGAGAACGACGCGGCGATCGCCTGCGTCAAGGCCGCCCTCGAGGTCGGCATCTCGACGTTCGACACCGCCGACGTCTACGCCAACACCGGCGCGGAGACGGTCCTCGGCGAAGCGCTCAAGGGGGAGCGGCGCCAGTCCCTCGAGATCGCCACGAAGGTGTTCGGGCCGACCGGTCCGAAGGGCCACAACGACACCGGGCTGTCCCGCAAGCACATCCTCGAGTCGATCGACGGCTCGCTGCAGCGGCTGCAGACGGACTACGTCGACCTGTACCAGGCGCACCGCTACGACCACGAGACCCCGCTCGAAGAGACGATGCAGGCCTTCGCGGACATCGTGCGTCAGGGCAAGGTCCTGTACGTCGGCGTCAGTGAGTGGACCGCGGACCAGCTGCGCGCGGGTGCTGCGCTCGCGAAGGACCTCGGCTTCCAGCTCATCTCGAACCAGCCGCAGTACTCGGCACTGTGGCGGGTCATCGAGGACGAGGTCGTCCCCACCTCGAAGGAACTCGGCATCTCGCAGATCGTCTGGTCGCCGATCGCCCAGGGTGTGCTCACCGGCAAGTACAAGCCGGGTCAGCCGCTGCCCGAGGGCTCCCGCGCGACCGACGACAAGGGCGGCGCGGACATGATCAAGCGGTTCATGCGCGACGAGGTGCTGTCCTCGGTGCAGGAGCTGCAGCCGGTCGCCGACGAGCTGAACCTGTCCATGGCGCAGCTCGCGGTCGCCTGGGTCCTGCAGAACGAGAACGTCGCCTCGGCGATCATCGGGGCTTCGCGTCCGGAGCAGGTGCACGACAACGCGGGCGCTGCCGGCGTCACGATCCCCGCGGAGCTCATGTCGCGGATCGACGATGCCCTGGGCGCCGTGGTCGAGCGCGACCCCGCGAAGACGAACGACAGCAGCCCGAAGACCCGCGAGGCGTAGGCAGTCCGCAAAACACCGGTGTTCGCCCGTTGAACACGCGCATGCCGCGGCTCCATGCGCGAACACCGGTGTTTTGCGAGCAGGTCACACCGGCCAGACAACGGAAAAGGCCCCCTGCCGAAGCAGGGGGCCTTCACCGGTGGCTGGACACGGCATCGATCCGTGGACCTTTCGATTTTCAGTCGAACGCTCTACCAACTGAGCTATCCAGCCGTGGCGACCCTGACGGGACTTGAACCCGCGACCTCCGCCGTGACAGGGCGGCACGCTAACCAGCTGCGCTACAGGGCCATGTTGTGTTGTGTCTTGCTGTGGTGTTGTTCAGTACTACTTGCTCGCTCACTCAAGGAGTGACCCCAACGGGATTCGAACCCGTGCTGCCGCCGTGAAAGGGCGGTGTCCTAGGCCACTAAACGATAGGGCCGCAAGCAGTGCATCGCGCTACCGATGGACAAGCATACGGATGCCCCCCGGGTTTCACAAATCCGACCCCGCCAACCGTGCATCCCCGGCGTGTCGCACCGTCAGCGCACGGGTCTCCGATGCTGTCGGTGCGAGCATCGTCGGCGGCCGCACCCCTCGTCCGAGGGGCTGTCGAGCCTGCGACCCGTGTTGTTACTGTTGCACCTGTTAACAGTGTTACGTGCGTGAGCCTTGCCGCGCTGTTACGAAATCGAGATACATGTCGACCTCCACTCCCTTCTCCCTCCGCTCCCGCTCCCGCTCCCGCAGCCGCCTGATCGCCGCCGCGGTCGCCGTCGCGCTCACCGCCGGCACGCTCGCGGTCCTCGCCCCGGCGTCGTCCGCCAGCGCCGCGAGCTACCCCAGCTGGGACGAGGTGCAGCAGGCGAAGTCGTCGACCAGTGCCCAGCAGGCCAAGGTCAGTGAGATCAAGTCGCTCATCTCGTCGCTGAAGAGCGAGGCCGCTGCCAAGCAGAAGGCCGCGCAGGCCGCGGGCGAGGCGTACCAGGCCGCGCAGAACAAGTACGACGAGGCGACGCTCAAGCAGAAGAAGTTCCAGTCGCAGGCCGATGAGGCCAAGCAGACGGCCGCGCGCTCCGAGGAGCAGGCCGGTCAGCTCGCCGCCCAGCTCGGTCGCACCAGCGGTGACGACGTGACGACGGACATCCTCACGCACCCGTCCGACTCCGGCGACCTGCTCTACGAACTCGGCGCCATGTCGAAGCTCAGCGAGCAGTCCGAGGGCATCTACGCGCAGGCCTCGCAGGACCGCGGTGTGGCCCAGGGCCTCGCCGACAAGGCCGACCGCGCCAAGCAGGCCCTCGGGGACCTCGCCGACGCCGCACAGTCGAAGATGCAGCAGGCCCAGGGAGCCGCGGACGCCGCACAGACCGCGGTCGACGCCCAGAACGACAACGAGTCCAGGCTCGAAGCGCAGCTGACCGCGCTCACGTCGAAGCAGCGCGGCGTCGAGGCCGACTACCGCAAGGGCGTCGCCGCCGAGAAGGCCCGCCAGGCCCGCCTCGCCGCAGCCGCCGCGAAGGCAGCAGCCAAGGCCGCGGCGACCAGCCAGGGCGGCACCGGTGGCGGCAGCGCCAACCCGGCGGGCTGGGTCCGACCCGCCGGCGGGTTCCAGACCAGCCCCTACGGCTACCGCGTCGACCCCTACACGCACGTCAGCGCCCTGCACGCGGGCGTCGACCTGGCCCCCGCTTGCTACGCCCCGATCTACGCGGCGCACGACGGCACCGTCACCTTCGCCGGCAACGGTGGCGGGTACGGCAACGAGGTCATCCTCGACAACGGCGGCGGCATCTCCACCGCGTACGGCCACGTCGTCGACGGCGGGATCATGGTCACCGCCGGCCAGCACGTCACCGCGGGACAGCAGATCGCCAAGATCGGCTCGACCGGCTGGTCGACCGGGTGCCACCTCCACTTCGAGACCCGGATCAACGGCGCTGCCGTCGACCCGGTCCCCTTCATGGCAGCGCGGGGGATCTCGGTATGAGCATCAGCGCCACCAGAAGGCGTCGACCCACGTCATGACCACCTCCGCTCGCTCGTTCTCCTGCGGGATCGCGACCATCGCCGTGCTCGGCATCGGCCTTTCGGTCGTCATCGCCGGACCGGCCCAGGCCTCACCCTCGGGTCCGTCCTGGGACGACGTCAAGGCCGCCAAGTCCGATGCGGCCGACGCCCAGCAGACGGTCGACGAGCTGAGCGACCGGCTCGGCACGCTGCAGGACGCCGCCGACCAGGCCGGTGTCGCCGAGCAGCAGGCCGGGCAGGCGTACGCCCTCGCGGCGTCGCAGCAGCAGGAGGCGAAGGACACCCTCGCCGACCTGTCCGCGCAGTCGAAGCGTGCGAAGGCCCGGGCGGACGACTCGGCCGGCCAGGTCGCCGGGCTCGTGGTCGAGCTGTCCCGCACGGGCGGCGGTGACCTGTCGACGACGATGCTCATGGACTCGTCGGACTCGAAGGACCTGCTCTACCGGGTCGGCACGATGTCGCACCTGTCCGAGCGCTCCGCGACGGTCCTGGCCGAAGCACGCGCCGATCAGAAGACCGTCGAGTCCCTGGCCGCCCAGCAGTCCGCTGCCGAGAAGGCCCTGCGCAAGGCGACCGAGGCGACGAAGACCACCTTCGCGACGGCCAACGACGTGGCCGCAGGTGCCCAGGCCCGGGTGCAGAAGGAACAGGACCAGCAGGCCGAGGTCCTGCGCCAGCTCGCGTACCTGAAGGGCACGAGCGTCGCGACGGAGACCGCGTACTGGAGTGAGCAGCAGGCGAAGGCCGCCGCGGCGGCCATCGCGAAGCAGACGCGCGGCACCGGCACCGGGAACGGCTCCGGCACCGGGAACGCCACCGGCGGCGGCACGAGCGGTGGCAACACCGGCAACACGGGCGGCACCGGCAGCACCGGCGGCGGGACCTCCACCCCGGCCGTCCCGAGCACGCAGTCCAAGCCCAGCACCCCGTCGAACCCCGGCACCCCCGCGAAGCCGAGCACCCCGAGCAAGCCGAGCACCCCCAGCACGCCGAGCAAGCCGGCACCCGCCCCTGCACCGGCACCGGCGCCCGCTCCGGCCC
>NZ_QKSX01000028.1:0-28684 GCF_003234305.1 Curtobacterium sp. MCLR17_055 | reverse complement strand
TCCCCACCCCGCCCGACCACCCCACGAACACCTGCACCACCGCGCGATCAGCGCCATTGCGAAGGAGCAAGCACATGTCCGCAGACTCGAGTCCGCGCCTCATCAGCGCACAGCTCGTCGGCCTCGACGAGGACCTCGGCGCCACGTCGACCGACGTCATCCGGGTGCTCGCCGATCGCGTCGCCGCGACCGGCCGCGCCGCCGACGGCGCGACGCTCGCCGACGACGCCATCAAGCGCGAGGCGAGCGTCGGAACGGGCGTCCCCGGCGGCATCGCCATCCCGCACGCCCGGTCGGCGTCGGTGTCCGAGCCGACGCTGGCGTTCTCGCGCCTGGCCCGGAAGGTGCCGTTCGGCGCCCCGGACGGCGACGCCGACATCGTCTTCATGATCGCCGTGCCCGAGGGGGCGGACAAGGACCACCTGACGGTCCTCTCGACCCTGGCCCGTGCGCTCATCCGCGAGGACTTCACCGCCGCGCTCCGTGCCGCGACCACCCCCGACGAGATCGTCCGGTTGGTCGACAACGAGGTGAGCGGCGAAGTGGCCGAGGCCGGCGTCGGGAAGGCGAATGGTGCCTCCGAACCGGCCACCGCGCCGGAGGCGGGCCGCAAGGTCTTCGTCGGCGTCACCGCCTGCCCGACCGGCATCGCGCACACCTACATGGCGGCGGATGCCCTCGTCGCCGCAGCTCAGCGTGCCGGTGCCGAGATGCACATCGAGACGCAGGGGTCCTCGCAGGTCGAACCCCTCGACCCGGCCCTCATCGCCCGTGCGGACGCCGTCGTGTTCGCGGTCGACGTCGACGTCCGCGATCGCGGTCGGTTCGCCGGCAAGCCGCTCGTGTCCGGACCCGTCAAGCGCGGTGTCGACGAGCCCGACAAGATGATCGCCGAGGCCATCCGCGCCTCGGAGGACCCGCACGCCGCACGCGTGCAGGGTGGTGCCGCCGTCGAGGGCGAGTCCACCGCCAAGAACGAGCACTTCGGCCAGTCGCTCAAGCGCTGGCTCCTCACCGGCGTCAGCTACATGATCCCGTTCGTGGCCGGCGGCGGACTGCTCATCGCGCTCGGCTTCCTGCTCTCCGGGTACGGCATCGCGCTGAACCACGGCGACTCGGGCATGAGCAACGCTGCCTACACGCTGACGAACTCGACGCTGCTGAACCTGCCGCCGGAGGGCCTCGGCTACTACCTCGGCGCCGCCGCGTTCCAGATCGGACAGGTGTCGCTCGGGTTCCTGGTCGCAGCACTCGCCGGGTACATCGCCTACGCCATCGCCGACCGTCCCGGCATCGCACCGGGCTTCGTGGCCGGGTCGATCGCGGTGTTCATGAACGCCGGGTTCCTCGGTGGCCTGGTCGGTGGCCTCATCGCCGGTGCCGCCGCGTACTGGATCGGGCGCATCCCGACCTGGCGCTGGCTGCGTGGTCTGATGCCGGTCGTGATCATCCCGCTGTTCGCGTCGATCATCGCCTCGGGCCTCATGCTCCTGGTGCTCGGTGGCCCGATCGCCTGGGTCATGACCGAGCTCACCGCCTGGCTCAACTCCCTGTCGGGTGCCTCGGCCGTCCTGCTCGGGATCATCCTCGGGCTGATGATGGCGTTCGACCTCGGTGGTCCGGTGAACAAGGTGGCGTACGCGTTCGCCGTCGCCGGGCTCGGTGCCGGGACCGCCACGAACGTGGTGCCGTTCGAGATCATGGCCGCCGTCATGGCGGCCGGCATGGTGCCGCCGCTCGCACTCGCGCTCGCCTCGACCGTGCTCTACCGCAAGGGCTTCACGAAGCCGGAGCGTGAGAACGGCAAGGCCGCGTGGCTCCTCGGTGCGTCCTTCATCTCCGAGGGTGCGATCCCGTTCGCCGCAGCCGACCCACTGCGCGTCATCCCGGCGTCGATGGTCGGTGCCGCGATCACGGGTGCGATCTCGATGGCTGCCGGCGTGACCTCGCGAGCGCCGCACGGCGGGATCTTCGTCTTCTTCGCGATCGGTGACGTCCTGATGTTCGTCGTCGCGATCCTGGCGGGGACCGTGGTGTCCGCGCTGGTGCTCGTCGCCCTGAAGAAGTGGGTCCGTCGTCGCCCCGTCGACGAGGCCGCTGCGGCCGGTGAGGCTGCCGTGGCCGGCGAGACGGTGGGCCAGCGCGCACCGGTCGCCGCGTAGTCGACCGCAGTACATGACGGACGGGAGGCTCGGTGCCAGCTGGCACCGGGCCTCCCGTCCGTCGTCCGGTCGCGACGCGTGCTACTCGGCGATGTTCGCCGTGACCGCGTCGATGTACGCCGCACGCTCCTCACGCGAGTGCGGGCGCCCCGGGACGCCCGGTCGCTGCTCCCACGGGAACGGCCCGGCCTCGTGCCGGTACTCGATGCCCATGGCCTCGAGCCGGGCGGTGTGCTCGGCCAGGCGTCCGCGGAACTCGGCGAGGTCGCGCGGCCCGGTGACGTCGGCCGACCACAGTGCCTCGGCGAGGGCGGCGACGCGGGGGAAGAGCTGGTAGTCGAGCCGACGGGCGGAGTCGACGTGCTCCGTCCACATGTTGCCCTGGCCGCCGATGACGTGGGCGCGCTCGGCGTCGGTGAGTCCGGACGGCACCGGGTCGAAGGCGAAGACGTCGTCGACGGTGAGCACGATCGACACCGGGATCGGCTCGGTCGACAGGTCGCTCTGCCGGTAGTCGAGGTACACCTGGTCGTCCGGCGACGAGATGACGTCGTGTCCGCGGCGGGCTGCGGTCCGTGCGCCGGTCAGTCCACGCCACGAGACGACGGTGGCCGAGGGGTCGAGCGTGCCGCCCTCGAGGATCTCGTCCCACCCGAACGCCCGCCGGCCGTGCGACTCGACGTGTGCGGCGAGCTGCCCGATGATCCAGGCCTGCAGCTGTTCCTCGTCCTGCAGCCCGAGCTCGCGGATGCGCTCCTGGGTGCGGGGGTCGGTCTCCCACTGCACCTTCGGGCACTCGTCGCCGCCGATGCCGATGTAGCCGGAGGGGAAGAGTGCGATGACCTCGTCCAGGACGTCCTTGAAGAAGTCGATCGTGGCGTCCTCGGCGTTCAGGACGTCGTCGGCGATGCCCCACTCCGTCCACACCTCGACCGGTTCGCCCGTGACGCCGAGCGACGGGTAGGCAGCCAGCGCCGCGCGGACGTGCCCGGGGGTCTCGATCTCGGGGACGACGGTGACGAACCGGTCGGCCGCGTACGCCACGATCTCGCGGATGTCGTCCTGCGTGTAGTACCCGCCGTGCGGGCGGCCGTCGAACCCGGCGACGACGAGTGTGCCGTCCGGCCCGGGGACGTGCGCGCCGACCTGGGACTCCCGACGCCAGGAACCGACCTCGGTCAGGCGCGGGTACTTCCGGATCTCGATGCGCCACCCCTGGTCCTCGGTGAGGTGGAAGTGCAGGCGGTTGATCCGGTGCGCGGCGAGCTGGTCGACGACCCGCATGACCTCGTGCTTCGTCCGGAAGTGCCGGGCGACGTCGAGCATCACGCCACGCCAGGCGAAGGCGGGGGCGTCCTCGACGACCACGGCGGGGACGGACCACGGACCGGTCGCGACCCGGCCGCGGCGGTACACGTCCGGGGGCAGCAGCTGCAGCAGGGCCTGCACACCGTAGAAGACCCCGGCGGGTGAGCCGCCGACGACGTCGACGCCGTCCGGCGTCACCGTGAGGCGGAACGACTCCGCCCGGTCGCCCTGCGGCGTCGTCGGGCCCGCGGGCAGGGACGGGTCGTTGGCGACGCGCAGTGCGATCGTGCCGGCCCCCGGTGCCGTGTCGTCGAGGGCGTCCCGCACCGGCAACCCGGTCGATCCCCGCAGGGTCTGCTGCAGGTACAGTCGGACGGACTCGCTCGCCGGGTCGGCGGCGATCCGGGTCGACGGGGTGATCGCGAAGGCCCCGACACCGGGAGCGGTGCGGCGCGGTCGTGGGACGAGCATGTCGGAGCCACCATTCCTCAATGATCTTTCGTAATGTGGAGGCTATGGCCGTGGAGCAGACCGTGTCAACGACCCCCGGTGTCGTGGGGACGACCCCCGGCGTCCTGCGGCAGATGAACTCGCGGGCGATCCTCGACGAGCTCCTGCGCGACGACGTCTCCCGCACGGTCACCGAGCTCGGGCGCACGGTCGGACTCTCCCGCCCCACGGTCGAGGCGGCGCTCGCCGACCTGGTCGACGAGGGCTGGGTGACCGAGGCCGAGGCGATCGCCACCCCGAACAAGGCCGGTCGTCGCGCCAAGCGCTTCGCCGCGGACGCGTCGGCCGGCTCCGTGCTCGGCGTGGACCTGGGCCTGCACGGGATCGTCGGCGTGCGCGCGGACCTGCGCGGCGTCACGCTCGCCCGCGTCGAGGAGCGCTACACCGACCTCGCCGACGCCGAACAGGCCTGGTCGAGCGTGCAGGACGTCGTCCGTCGGCTGACGGCGCCCGTCGGTGGCACGGTCGGTGGCTCCGCCGGTGGTGCGCCGGTGCTCGGTGCCACGTTCGGGGTCCCGGCGGTCGTCGACCGCGACGGCGCGATCGACTACACGGTCGCGGTGCCGGAGTGGGTCGAGCGACGGGTGCCCGGCCGGATCCAGGACCTCTTCCCCGGGGTCGCCACCTTCTTCGACAACGACGCCAAGCTGGCGGCCACGGCCGAGGCGCGGTGGGGGCGGTTCCACGGCGTCCGGGACGCCCTGTACCTGGTGATGGGTCGGCAGATCGGTGCCGCCCTGGTGGTCGACGGCTCGTTGGCGCGCGGTGCGCGCGGTGCGGCCGGCGAGATGGGCGGCATCGCCTCGACCGGCTGGCCCGCCGCGCCCGCCCGCCTGGAGGCCCGGATCCCGTCCGGCACGGACCTCGAGTCCGTCTTCGTGGCGGCGGCCCAGGGCTCGGTGTCGGCCGTCGAGACCGTCCGTGCGTTCGCCGCCGACGTGGCACCCGGCGTCGTGCAGCTCGTGACGACGATCGACCCCGAGGTCGTCGTCGTCGGTGGCGAGGTCCTGCCGGCGGCGGAGGTGTTCTGCGCCGCGCTCGACGAGATCGTCACGCCACAGCTCCGGCACCCGGTGGTGTTCGCCCCGTCGACCGTCGGTCGCGACGCCGTCGCCCGGGGCGCGCTCGCCCGGTCGCTCGCGCACGTCCGGTCCGCTCACATGGGACTCGGCTGACACCCAGGGAGCGTGCCGGGTCCTGACAGGGCGTTCAGGGATGCTGGGGGCATGACGACTGCCGTGACCGCCCGTGCCATGACCGTCGCCAGTGGCGACTCCACCGCTCCGTCCGACCTCGGCGGGCTCTCCGGCCTGGTGCTGCAGCTGATCGACGCGCTGGGGGAGTGGGGCGTCGGGCTGATGCTCTTCGTCGAGACGGTGTTCCCACCCATCCCGTCCGAGGTCATCCTGCCGCTGGCCGGGTTCCTCGCGGGTGCCGGCCAGATGAACCTGGTCCTGGTCCTGGTGCTGGCGACGATCGGCTCGTACCTGGGAGCGCTGGTGCTGTACTGGCTCGGCGCGAAGATCGGGTTCGAACGCACCACGCGGTGGTTCGGCAAGCTGCCCCTCGTCGACGAGGACGACTTCCGCAAGGCGGCCGGCTGGTTCCACCGGCACGGCAAGAGCGCGGTGTTCTTCGGCCGGTTCGTCCCGATCGTCCGCAGTCTCATCTCGCTGCCGGCCGGCGCCGACCGCATGCACCTCGGCACGTTCTCGGTGTTCACGATCATCGCGAGCGGCATCTGGAACAGCGCGCTCGTGCTGCTCGGTGCCGCGTTCGGGTCGCAGTACGACCAGGTCGAGGCGTACACCGAGTGGATCGACCGCGTGCTCTACGTCGCGATCGCCGCGGTCGTGGTGACCTTCGTCGTGCGCCGGGTCCGCCGTGTCCGCGCCGAGCGGCGTGCGGGCGGCCCCGACGACGACCACGGCGACGCCGCCGGCGGCCCTGCCGTGGGCGGTGCCCGGGGTCGTCGTCGCGCCGAGCCCGCCCGCGACTGAGCCTCAGGCCTTCGTCAGCGCCGACTCCTTGTGGGCGGCCTGCTTGCCGCTCTTCTCCGACTCGACGATCCAGTACGGGTCGTCGTCGGTCGGCCTGAAGTGCTGCCCGTCGAACTCGAAGTCGCTCGTCCGCTTGCGCACGAGCGTGCCGGTCGTCCTGCCCTGCGAGGTGTTCCAGTGCACCTCGTCACCCTTCGACAACGCCATGCTGTCCTCCTTGCGCGATTCCTCGTCCTGGTGGAGGTCGGACTGTACCCCGTCGATCCCCGGGAACTCAGGGAAGTACGGCGATCACGATGTCGTAACGGCCATGCGGATCGAGAGTCGGACGCGTACCGTTTCCCCTGAGCCCACACGCCGGCAGCGGCCGCGGAACCACGGGCTCCGGACGGGACGACGGACACCATGACCCTGCTGGACAGCGCGCGGGCGGACACCGTCCTCTCTGCGCGGTACCGGCTCGTGAAGCTCATCGGCACCGGCGGCATGGGATCCGTCTACGAAGCCCGAGACGAGCACACGTACCGGGCCGTGGCCGTGAAGCTCTTCGCGACCCCGGACAAGATGACCACCGCCGACCGCGTCCGCCAGGAGCGTGAGATCCGGCTGCTCAGCATGCTCTCCCACCCCGGACTCATCCCGCTGTACGACGCCGGCACCCACGAGTTCGAGGACGGCCCGCACCGGTTCATCGTGATGGAGCTCATCGCCGACACGACGCTGCTCCGCCGCCTGTCCGAGGGCGCCCTGCACAACTACGAGGTGGCCGACCTCGGTGCGCAGCTCGCCGACGCCCTGGCCTACGTGCACTCCCGCGGCATCGTGCACCGCGACGTCAAGCCCGCCAACATCCTGATCAGCGACGAGGGTTCGTCCGGGTTCGCCCGCACCGTCAAGCTCACCGACTTCGGCGTCGCCCACTTCGTCGACGGTTCCCGCCTGACGAACGACGGCACGGTCATCGGCACCGCCGCCTACCTCAGCCCGGAGCAGGTCGCCGGCGAACCGATCAGCTTCGCCACCGACGTGTACTCGCTCGGGCTCGTCCTGCTCGAGGCGCTGACCGGCAAGCAGGAGTACTCGGGCACCCTCATCGAGGCCGCACTCGCCCGGCTCCGCCGCGACCCGGAGGTCCCGGACGACGTCGCCGACGAGTGGCGCGAGCTGCTCAGCCGGATGACGGCCCGCGACCCGGAGCGCCGGCCCACCGCGGTCGCCATCGCCAACGCGCTGCGCGGCGGGTCCACCCAGATCACCGGCCCGGTGCCGCTCGGTCCGGAACGCGTGAAGCACCAGCGCGACCACCGCATGCACCGTGCCGCGCACCGGCACGCCAGGCGCGGCACGTTCTCGGCGGTGCGTCGCTGGCGTCGGCGGAACGTCCTGGTCGGGTCCTTCGCGGCCTTCGGCGTCACCGCGGCGTGCGTGGCCGCCTACGTCGCGGGCGCCCTGCACTGACCCGCCCGGCGGCTCCGTGCTCCGGGCACCGGAGCACCCTGGCAGGATGGACAGCATGACCGACCAGCGCTGGATCAAGATCTGTGGCCTGTCGACGCCCGACACCGTGGACGCCGCCGTCGACGCGGGTGCCGACGCCGTCGGGTTCGTCTTCGCGGCGGGCAGCCCCCGGACCGTCACCGCCGACCTGGCGAAGGAACTGGTCGAGCGGGTGCCGGACGGCATCGACGCCGTCGGGGTCTTCCGCGACCAGAAGATCGACGAGATCGTCGGCATCGCCTCCGAGGTCGGGCTCACGACGCTGCAGCTGCACGGTGGCGAGTCGGCGTCCGACTTCGCCCGGGCGCGCGACGCCGGCTTCTTCACCATCCGGGCCATCGCGGCCGAGGACTACCTGCGCGAGACGCCCGAGCAGCGCGCCGCGTTCGACCACGACCTGCTGCTGCTCGACGCCGCCGTGCCCGGCAGCGGTCGCCTGATCGACCCGGCCACGATCGACGGCGTGGACGAGGCCTGGATCCTCGCCGGCGGGCTGACCCCGGCCAACGTGGTCGCCGCGGTCGAGGCGCTCGACCCCGACGGCGTCGACGTGTCGAGCGGGGTCGAGTCCGAGCGCGGCGTCAAGGACCCCGCCAAGATCCGCGCCTTCGTCGAGGCCGTCCGCAGCCTGGGCTGAGCGCCCGGCCACGTCGGTCGCGTTCGCGGCTCTGGACGCGACCGCGGACGGACAGGAGGCGCGGTGCGGGCCCGCCACGGGCCTCCCGTCCGCCGCGCGGTCAGCGCAGGGTGGGGATGAGCTCCGTCAGGAACGCGTCCGTGTCCTCCCAGCCCTGCACCGCGTGGCAGGGGACCCCGAGCGCCTTCACCGGGTAGTCGTTGCCCTCGGGGTCGAGCCGGTCGCCCACGAAGAGCATGTCGTCGAGCGCGATGCCGGTGATCTCGGCCAGACGCTGCATGCCGTAGGCCTTGTCGATGCCCTTGCGGGTGATGTCGATGCTGGTGGAGCCGCCCGAGCGGACCTCGAGGTCGGGCAGGTCCTGCTGCACCAGACGGCGCAGGTGGTCCTTCTTCTCGCCGGTCGGGTCCCACTGCTTCTTGACGTCCACCGGGGCGGACTGGCCGAGGGCGGAGAACGTGATCTGCGACCCGCGGTCCTCGAGGATGGCGCCCCAGGTCTCGGATTCCCAGTACCCGGCTTCCTTCGCACGGGCCTCGACCGCGGCGAGGGCGCGGTCCTTCTGCTCGTCGGTGAGGTCCTCGGCGTACTGCAGTGCCCAGTCCTGGTCCTCCCAGCGGTAGTACCGGGTGCCGCAGGTGGGCAGCAGGTGCAGGGCGTCGAGCGTCAGGCCGTCGCGCTGCCGGAGCGGGGTGACCAGCTGCTGCTCGAACTGGGTGAAGTTGCCGCCGGAGATGACCGCGACCGGCACGACCTCGAGCAGGGACGCGAAGGTCTCGAGCATGCGGGGGTCGAGGGAGGACTTCGACGGGGCGAGCGTGTCGTCCAGGTCGAAGGCGACGAGGCGGGGCGTGGTCATGCCCCCGATCCTGCCAGAGCCCGCCGACCACCCGCAGGGTGCGACCAACAGGGTGCCCCGGTGCTGCGCGAAGTCTGCGGGGTCACGCGCGGTGCGTGGCGGGGACCCGGTCGCGCGCGTAGGTGATGTCCGTGTAGCCGTGCGGGGCGGGGTTGCCGTCCTCGTCGAGGTTCACGAACACGACCTCGTCGATCGTCAGGATGCTGCGGTGCGTGAAGAGGTTGCGCGCCTCGGCCCGCATGGTCAGCGACGTGCGGCCGAACCGGGTGGCGACGAGGCCGATCTCGACGATGTCGCCCTCCTTCGCCGAGGACAGGAAGTTGATCTCCGACATGTACTTCGTGACGACCTTGCCGTTGCCGAGCTGGATGATCGCGTAGACCGCGGCTTCCTCGTCGATCCAGCGGAGCAGGCTGCCGCCGAACAGGGTGCCGTTGGCGTTGAGGTCCTCCGGTCGCACCCACTTCCGGGTGTAGAAGTTCATCTCCGGCGGGGCGTCGTCCTGGTGCTGATCCATGTCACGTCATGGTACGCCGACGGCCGCGCCCCCGCAGGGACGCGGCCGTCGTGGCGATCGCGGGCGGCGGTGCCGCCGGTGCTCACTCCTTGACGAGGACGACCTCGTCGAGGGGGATGCGGGTGCGCGGGGCGACCTCGCGCTCGGCGGCCTTGTCGTCGAGCTGCGACGGGTGCGCGACGGTGCCGACGGCCGTGACCGTGTACGGCAGGAAGCGCTCGGGCAGGTCGAACGCGGCACGGAGCCCGGCGGCGTCGATGCCCGCCATCTGGTGCACGTGCAGCCCCTCGGCGTGCGCCTGCACCGTCAGGGCGGCGAGCGACTGGCCGAGGTCGTACTGCGCGAAGGGGCGCTCCTCGCCGTCGGCGGTCACGGTCTCGAGCACGCCGACGACGAGGGCGCTGGCGCGGAAGGCCCAGGCGGCGTTGAAGCCGAGCAGGTTCTCGTTGATCTTCCGGAACGTCTCGGTGCCGCGGCGGCCGGCGATGAAGCGGCGGGGCTGGAAGTTCATGGCCGAGGGTGCCCAGCGAGCGGCCTCGAGGACGGCGTCGAGCTGGTCGTCCGAGATCGTCGCGGTCTCGTCGTAGGAGCGGGGGCTCCAGCGCTCCTCGAGCAGCGGCACGAGCGGCTGGCTGGAGTCGGTGGACCGGGTGAGGGTGTCGGCGTTCGTCGAGGTCATGATGCGCTCAACGGTATTCGATGCGTCCGCATTTCCGACCTGAGTGACGTCACATCACCGCCGGCAGGTGCCAGGATGGACGGGATGGGTGGCGTGTTGACCGGCTTCGCGATCATCGGCGCGATCATCGCCGGTGGGTACGTCGTCGGACGCATCGGCCTGCTGGGCCCGCACGCGCAGTTCGTGATGAGCCGGCTCGCGTTCTTCGTGCTGATGCCGTGCCTGCTGTTCCACACCATCGCGACCGCCGACATCGCGTCGCTGCTGTCCTCGATGCTCTGGGTCTCGCTGCTGAGCGCCGCCATGGTCGCCCTCGGTGCCGCCGCCGTGTTCCGCTTCGTGCTGCGCCGCCCCGTCACCACGACCACCGTCGGCGCCCTCGCGTCGAGCTACGTGAACGCGAACAACATCGGGTTGCCGGTGGCCGTGTACGTCCTCGGCCAGGCGACCGCGGTCGTCCCGGTGATCCTGCTGCAGCTCGTCGTGATGGCCCCGATCGCGCTGACGATCCTCGACGCGGCGACCGCGGGTGGCGGCGGATGGGGGCGGCGGATCGCCGGGCCGTTCCGGAACCCGATCATCATCGCCTCGCTCGTCGGGCTGGTGTGCTCGGCGACCGGGATCACGCTGCCCGCCCCGGTGCTCGAGCCGTTCTCGCTCGTCGGCGCGGCCGCGGTGCCCGTCGTGCTGCTGTCGTTCGGGATGAGCCTGCACGGTGCGACCCCGCTGCGGGACCCGGCGATCCGGACCGACGTCATCGTGGCGTCGTCGATCAAGCTCGTGGTGATGCCGGCCGTGGCGTTCGTGTTCGCCCGGTTCGTGTTCGGGCTCGGCGACCAGGAGGTCTTCGTGCTCACCACCCTCGGCGCCCTGCCGGCGGCGCAGAACGTCTTCAACTACGCGCAGCGGTACGGGGCAGCGGTGCCGGTGGCGCGCGACGTCGTGCTCATCTCGACGCTCGGCTCGGTGCCCGTGCTCGTCGCGATCGCCGCCCTGCTGCACCCGTAGCGGTCGTCGAGACGCCGGCGTGTGGGCTTCCGGTTGACGCCGTCGTGTTGTCGAGACGCCTCGATGTCGCCGAGACGCCGCCGCATACGGCGGCGTCTCGCGCTCTTGCGGGCGTCGTGCGGACACGCCGGCGTCTTCCGCGCCCCGGACGCGCGTCCGGGCGGACGGGAGGCCCGTGGCGGGCGCGCACCGGGCCTCCCGTCCGGCCGTGGTGGCGACCACCGCGGATGGTGAGCAGGAACGGTCGGGTGGCGGTCGCGGACCCGACCATTCCTGCTCACGAAGCGCGGACGGCACGCGCGTACCCTGGCGGGCACGCGGGGCGGACCGCCCCGTGACCGATGACCACGACGAGGAGACCGGCGATGGACACGATGGCGATGATGAAGAACATGTCGATGACGGACATGCCCATGGAGATGGACATGGACATGATGCAGGACACGATGATGGCGATGAACGCCGCGTCGATGGCGGCGACGATGTGCTCGGCTGCCGACATGCGGATGGGCGGCGAGATGGCCACCTGCGCCGCGATGTGCTCGAACACCGCGATGCTCGCCGACACCGGCATGCGGATGATGATGCGTCCGATGGGGATGGACACCGCCGCGATGCAGGCGATGCTCATGGCCGTCGTCGCGATGGGCACCGCGTGTGCCGCCGAGTGCCGCCAGCACCAGGACATGGACGAGTCGTGCCGCTACTGCGCCATGGCCTGCGACGAGATGGTGTCGAAGTGCCAGGCGATGCTCGACTCGATGGCGGCCTGACCCGCTCCGTGCGCGCTCCCCGACGCGTGCGCGCTACGCGACGCGTGCGGTGGTCTGTCGACCGCCGGCGCTGAGGATCTCTGCGACCGGGTGGTGGGCGACCGGCTCGCCGACCGACAGGACGCCGTCGGCGTCCGCCACCCGCAGCTGCGTGATGCTCCCGTCGAGGAACAGCACCACGGCGTCGGCTGCGCGGGTCTCGACGACGATGCCGTCGCGCCATGCACCGGGGGCCGCGGTCGCCATGAGGCGCTGGATGGGAAGGATCGTCGTGCGGGACATGGCTTCACCTGCTCTCGAAGGGGTTCGGTGCAGGAAACCTACGTCGGCGTGACGGACGGCTCAATCACGGCGGACGCCGGGCGTAACAGAGCCGGACGGGCGCCGGGCCGGGCCGGTGACCCGACTCCGATCAGAAGATCATCGGGCGGTCGTCGTCGAGGGACGTGTCCAGGTCGAGGTCGACCACCACGGGGACGTGGTCGCTCGGGGCGTCGCCCTTGCGCTCGTTCCGGTGGATCGAGGCGTCGGTGACGACGTCGGCGAAGGCCTGCGAACCGAGGACGAAGTCGATGCGCATGCCCTCGTTGCGCGGGAACCGCAGCTGCTTGTAGTCCCAGTAGGTGTAGCCGTCGGGCACGATCGGGCGGACGACGTCCTGCAGACCCCGCGCCTCGAACTCGCGGAACGCTGCCCGCTCGGGCTCGCTGACGTGGGTCGACCCCTCGAAGACCCGCATGTCCCAGACGTCCTGGTCGAGCGGTGCGACGTTCCAGTCGCCCATCAGTGCGAGCGGGGTCTCCGGCGACGCCTCGATCCACTCCGAGGTGCGGTCGGCCAGCTGGGCGAGCCAGTCGAGCTTGTACGTGTAGTGCGGGTCGCCGAGCTCGCGGCCGTTCGGCACGTAGAGGCTCCAGAGCCGCACGCCGTCGACGGTGACGCCGATCGCGCGGGCCTCGACCGGCAGGTCCGGCCCCTCGTGGCCCTTCAGGAACCCGGGCTGGCCGGGGAAGTCGCGGGTGACGTCCTCCATCGGCAGCCGGCTGGCGAACGCGACGCCGTTCCACTGGTTCAGGCCGTGCGCCTCGACGTGGTACCCCGCGGCCTCGAACTGCTCGACCGGGAACTGCTCCGGCTTGCACTTGATCTCCTGCATGCCGAGGACGTCGATGTCCTCACGCACCAGCCAGTCGACGATCCGACCCACTCGGGTGCGGACGGAGTTCACGTTCCAGGTCGCCACGCGCATGGAACAAGAACCTACCGGTGCCGACTGACGACGAGGTCGGCGAGACCAGCGGCACGGGCGGGCGGGACGTGCGCCGCCTGTGCGGCGGGCGCGACGTGCGCCGCCTGTGCGGCGTACGGCACGATGGTGTTCGCTGGAGGCCAGCAATCGACCGCACGGAGGCAGCAATGGCATCGACGACCAACCGCGTCGACGGGACCCCGACCGGGACCACGACCGGAGCCACGCTCGGCACCGGGGCCGGGAGCGCCCAGCCCGCCGGCACCACCACGACGCAGGTCACCGCCAAGGGCAGGACCATCATCGACGACACGGTCGTCGCGAAGGTCGCGGGCATCGCCGCCCGCGACGTCCCCGGTGTCTTCGCACTCGGCGGCAACGCCTCGCGGGCGTTCGGCGCCATCCGCGACGCCATCGGCTCGAGCGCGCTCGGCCAGGGCGTCCGCGTCGAGGTCGGTGAGACCCAGGTCGCCGTCGACCTGACCATCGTCGTCGACTACCCGACGCCGATGATGGAGGTCGCCTCCGCTGTGCGTGCCGCCGTCACGAACGCCGTCACCGAACTCGTCGGCCTCGAGGTCACCGAGGTCAACATCGCCATCAACGACGTGAACATCCCGGCGCTCAACGGCGTCGCGGACGAGCTCGACACCCGGGACGGTCGAGTCCGGTGAACGCCACCGTCGTCGGGATGGGCACCGGCGCCCTGCTCGCGATCGTCGCCGTGACGCTCGGGTTCTGGGCGTTCGTCGTCGTCGCCGTCTGCATGGCGGTCGGTGCACTGGTCGCCCGCATCGTCACGGGTGACGTCGACTTCCGCCGCCTGCTCGACGTGCTGCGCGGACGCCGGAGCTCGTCGTGAGCGACGCCGCCGTCGCCACGGCCGGCGACAGCGGCGTCCGGCTCCGCGGCTCCGACCGCATCGGTACGTCCGCGCTGGTGCACACCGCCCAGGCGGTCGCCGCCGAAGCGCTGCGCGTTGCCTTCCGGGAGGTCCGTGCCCGGGTCGCGGACGACGGCCGCGGCGCGCTGGCGGTCGAGATCACCGCCCCGCTCGCCCTGCCGGTGCTGGGCTCGCACGCACTCCCCGACGAACCCGTCGTCGCCACGGCGCACCGGGCTCGCGGCACGATCGCCGAGCGCTTCCGCACCATCACCGGCCGACAGGTCGCCCGCGTGACCGTGACCTTCGCCTCGTCGGTCGTGGACACCCCGCGGAGGGTCCGGTGACCGCCCCACCCCTCGTCGGCGCGCCCACCGGGGACCACGCTGCCACCCACCGCCGCCTGCTGCGCCGCGAGACCCACGTCTCCCGCTCCGGCGCAGTCGTCGTCGCGATGCTCATCGCCCTGGTGCTCGCCGCCGCCGCGGTCTTCGCCGGTGCGCTCGTCCTGCTCGACCAGAACGTGCTCGGTGTCGACCCCCGTGCCGTCGTGGACACCGCCCTCGCCGCGCCGGACGGCCTCGACACCACCATCGTGATCGGCATCGGCGCCGTCGTGGCCCTGATCGGCCTCGTGCTCCTGCTGCAGGGGATCCTGCCCCAGCGCCGTCCGCGGCACGTGATGTCGTCCGACCGGCTCGCAGTCGTCGTCGACGACGAGGTCCTGGCCTCCGCCGCGGCCCGAGCCGCCCGTTCCGCGACCCGTCTGGGCGCCGACGCCGCCGTGGGCACCGTCGGCCGCCGCACGGTCGACGTCGTGCTCCGGCCCGCAGCCGGGGTGGACGTCCCCGCGGTCGCCGCGACCGAGGCCGTCGAGCGGGAGTTCGCCGCGATCGACGCGCAGCCGACGCTGGCCGCGCGGGTCCGGGTGCAGCCGACCGGACGGGTGGACGGATGAACGCCACGAACCGCGCGCTCGGCCGCGCGGCGCTCGTCGTGCTCGGGCTCGTCCTGCTCGTCGCCGGGGTCGCCGCGATCCTGGTGCAGACCGCCCAGGGGGTGCCCCTCGTCGCATCGTGGTGGCGCGTGGTCGGTGATGCCCTCGCCGGACTCGGCACCGGGGCGTCGCGTGACGACTCGGTGTTCGCGTGGACCTGCGTGCTCGGCGGTGGCGTCGTGCTCGGCGTGCTCGCACTCGTCGTGCTGACGACGCTCGGCGGTGGCCGCGAGAGCACCGTCGTGGACAGCGACGGTTCGGCCGACGGCGTCGCCGGCTCCGTGCGCATCGAGTCCACGGCCGTGCAGCACGCGCTCTCCTCGGCCATCGGCGACATGCCCCAGGTCGGCTCGCTCGCCGTCGACGTCTACCGGGTCCGTGGTGGTCGGGCGATCCGGGTGCGGGTCCGTCCGCGCCGGGGTGCCGCGCCGCGGGAGATCACCGAACGGGTCGAGGCCGTCGTCGCCGACCTGGACGCCCTGCTCGGCGAACGCCTGCCCGTGCTGCTCGAGATCGCCCGTGGTGGGTCGGGGTCCTCCCGCCCGGACCGCGTGCACTGAGCGTCGCCGTGGTGCGCTCGATCGGCGGACTGCCCCGGCCGGGCGAGACCGTCCCGGTGCCGCGCGTGGTCACCGACGTCGCCCGAGGGCGTGAGGTCGCGCTCGTCTGGCACAACCAGATCGGCGGGACGACGTTCCGGATCGGACCGGACGCGCACGCCGACGAGTTCGTGAAGGTGCTGCCGCGCGCCTACGGATCGTGGATCAGCGGCGAAGCCGAGCGGCTGACGTGGGCGTCCCGGTACGCCCGGGTGCCGGAGGTCATCGGCCATGGCTCGGACGACGACGACGGCGTCTGGCTGCACACCCGTGCGGTGCCCGGCTGGAGCGCCGTCGACCCGCGGTGGCACGACGAACCCCGGACCGCGGTGGTCGCGGTGGGGGAGGGCCTGCGCGCGCTGCACGACACGTTGCCCGTCGACGACTGCCCGTTCACGTGGGCGACCGCGGACCGGCTCGATCGCGCGCGTGAGGAGAGCGCCGACGCCGACGCCGTCCGCGGCCCGGGCGGTCTCGGTCCGGAGCCGCCGACCGACCGGATCGTCGTCTGTCACGGCGACCCGTGCACGCCGAACACGCTCATCGGTTCGGACCGGCGGTGGAGCGGGCACGTCGACCTGGACGCGATGGGGGTTGCGGACCGCTGGGCCGACATCGCGGTGGCGACGATGGCCCTCGGCTGGAACTACGGACCCGGGTGGGAGCCGCTGTTCCACCGGGCGTACGGGCTGCCGGACGACCCGGAGCGCACCGCCTGGTACCGGGCGCTGTGGAACGCCGGCGACGACGGGATCGACGAGCCGGAGCCGGAACCGATCGGCTAGAAGGCGACCCCGCGAGCGCCCATGAAGGGCACCGGGTCGGTGGTGGCGCCGTTGATGTGCACCTCGACGTGGCTGTGGCAGCCGGTCGACGCCCCGGTGGAGCCGACGAGCGCGATGAGCTGCCCCGCGGAGACCTGCTGGCCGGTGGCGACCCGGAAGCCGCCGTCGACGATGTGGCCGTACGCGGTCTGCACGCCGCCGCCGTGGTTGATGCGGACGTAGTTGCCGTAGCCGCCGTACCAGCCGACGTAGTCGACGGTGCCGGCCGAGGCCGCGACGATGGGCGTGTAGCAGCCGCTCGCCAGGTCGGTGCCCTCGTGCATGGTGACGACGCCGGTGATCGGGTGCACGCGGTAGCCGTAGGGGCTGATCACGTAGCCGCTGGCCGGGCGGACCCAGCCGGTCCCCGAGCCTGCGCCGACGGAACCGCCGCCACCCGAGCCGCTGCTGCCGGTCGAGCCGCCGCCTGACGGAGCGCCCCCGCCGGAGTTCGCGGCGGCCTGTGCGGCGGCTGCTCGCTGCGCGGCGGCTGCGCGCTCTGCGGCTTCGCGTGCGGCCTTCTCTTCCGCCGCCTTGCGGACGCGCTCACCCTTGGCGAACTCGGCTTCGGTCCGGACGCGGCCGGAGGTCAGGGTCGCGAGCTGGGCGTCGAGTCGGGCCTTGTTCGACTGCTGCTCGTCGTAGGCGGCCTGCACGGCGTCGGACGCCGCCTGGGCTTCCTGCATGCGGTCTTCGGCTTCGGCAGCGAGGTCGCCCAGCGCTTCGGCGGCGCGGTCGGCCTGTGCCTCGAGCGAGCTGGCGACGGCGGCGTCGGCGCTCGCGGCGGCCTGCACACGCTCGGCCTGCTCGGAGAGCTTGCTCAGCGCACCGAGGTTGTACAGCAGGTCACTGGCGTCTTCGCCCTGGGTGATCACCGAGGTGGTGACGTCGGCGCCACCGGAGCGGGACATCTGCGCGGCGAACTGCCCGGCCTGCGCGGCGCTCTGGTCGGCGACCTTCGCGTGGTCCTTGGCGTCGGCGCGGAGCTGCTGTTCCTTCTCGGCCGCGGTCTGGGCCTTGCGCTGTGCCTTGTAGAACACGTCGCCGAGCTTCTGCGCCTTCGCCTCGGCAGCATCGACCTTGGCGTCGAGTTCGCTGATGATGCCCCGGATCTCGGTGATCTGGCCCTGCTTCGCGGATTCCTTGCCGCGGGCGGACTTCACTTCGTCCCACGTGGGGTAGGTCACCGCCTGGGCGGCCGGAGCGTCGGCGATGACCGTGCCGACGAGGCCCGCGAGTGCCAGGCCGGTGACGGCGAGGCGCAGGCGCACGGGGACACGGTGGGCGCGGGGGCTGGTGGGACGAGACATCGAGCACGAGCCTATACATCCGTACAGCGAGCATCGGACGGCAACGCGCCGCTGTGGACAACTTCAGCAGTGGATCAGAAGCCGCGGTCGCGCCGGATGACGTCGGCGCTCCCGACGACGTCGCGCCGGAGGATCGCCTGCCCGGCGGTGCCGGCGTAGTCGTAGACGTCGAACCCGGTGCAGTGGGTGATCGTCGCCGGGGGGCCGAGGGAGTCCTCGACCGCGGTGGTCCAGAGGTCGTGCGACCCGACCACCACGAAGCTCGGGTCGGCGTCGCGGTAGGCGCCGAGGTCGACGAGCCACGGGTACGTCTCGAAGGTGTCGCGGACCTGCAGCAGCCCGACGTTCGCCGCCGCGTAGGTGGCGAGGGGCCGGACCGTCCAGAACTGCCCGACGCCCGTGACCTGGCGCCCGTCGGCCCAGCGGTCCAGGCACGCCGCCGCCGGGTACCGCGCGGTCGACACGGCGTGGGCGGTGCCGGGCGCCACGGCGATCCCGGTCGCGAGGACGGCGGCCATCGCGACCGCCACCCCCGCCCGGACCCCGCGGTGCGGGCGGTGCACACGGGTGCGGCGGACCGCGGTGCGGGTGAGCTCGGCCACGGCGACGAGCGCGAGCAGCGGTGCCGTCACGATCGGCTGCAGGTAGCGCGGGGTCTCGGACCCGGCGACGACGACCCCGACGGACACGGCGACGACGGTCACCAGCGGCAGCACCGTCGCGACCAGCACGGTGCGTGCGGTGCGGACCCGCCAGGCCCAGACCGTGCCGCCGACGGTGACGAGCACTCCGGCGAACAGCAGCAGGAGCCCGAGGTCGCCCGGTGCCGTGCCCGCCCGGTCGTCGGTCAGCGCCGCGAAGAACCGCAGGGTCTCGCCGGCCCGTGACGGCTGCACGTACGTCGCCGGGTCGAGGGAGACGAACGGCCGGAGCGGGATCCGCACCAGGTACCCGACGACCGATCCGACCGTGACGGCACCGGCGAGCAGCGCAGCGGGGCGCCACGGCACCCGCCGTGCCAGCACCAGGAGCCCGAGGGTGACGACCACCGGGGCCGCCGACCACGGCACGTACAGCGGGTTCGACGCGGTCGTGCACGCGGCGACGAGTCCGAGCACCACGAGCAGGGGCACCGACGCCCGGCCGAGGCGCACCGCCCGCAGCACGAGCACCGCGGTGCCGAGCACCGCCAGCACGGCACCGTAGTAGTAGGTCGTCGTGAGCAGCAGGGACGCCAGCTCGAGCGAGGTCGCGGTCGCCGACGACTCGGTGAGCACCAGCAGCGTGACGAGGCCGAGCGCCCCGGCCGACACCGCGATCCGCGCGGGTCGCCCGGCGGACGGCATCAGTTCGTTCGCGGCGGCCCGCACCAGCGCGTAGACGGCGAGCAGCACGAGCACCCCGTTCAGCGCCAGGGCCTGCTGCGGGGTCCCGGTCACCAGCGAGCAGAACAGGTACACGGGCAGCTCGGGGAAGAAGAACAGCGCGGGCGACATCGCCCACTCGAACGGCTGGCCGGCCTGCAGCGAGCGCTCGACGAGCGGCAGCAGCACCGAGTCGCCGTCGTACCAGAGCAACGCCACCCGTTCCGTCGCGACGACGTGGCGCAGGGCGATGACGGCCAGGGCCAGCGCGACCAGGCCGCCCAGGGCCTCCCGTCCGATCGTGACGGCCACCCCACCGGTCCGGCGGCCGCCGGACGGAGTCGGCTCCACGGCGGGGCGACGCGGTGCTCGGGACATGCCCCGGAGCGTACCGAGGCCGCCTCGGTGCCGGTACGCACGGACCCACAGGCTGGGGGAGCGCGTTGCGGGCCCGACCGACTACCCTTGTGCGCTGTGACCGACGCGCGCGAACAGTTGATCCAGTACATCTCCTCCGAAGCGGTGTTCCACGGCGACTTCACCCTGACCAGCGGGAAGAAGGCGACGTACTACATCGACCTGCGGAAGGTCAGCCTGGACCACCGCGTCGCGCCGCTGATCGGGCAGGTCATGACCGAGCTCGTGCAGCAGGTGCCGGACGTCTCCGCCGTCGGTGGCCTGACCATGGGCGCCGACCCCATCGCCAGCGCCGTCCTGCACCAGGCCGCTGCCCAGGGCCTGACCTACGACGCCTTCGTCGTCCGCAAGGAGCCGAAGGACCACGGCCGCGGCAAGCAGGTCGAGGGACCGGACCTCAAGGGCAAGCGCGTCGTCGTGCTCGAGGACACCTCCACCACCGGCGGCTCGCCGCTCAAGGCGGCCGAGGCGCTCGAGCGCGAGGGTGCGATCATCGCCGCCGTCGCGGTCGTCGTCGACCGGGACACCGGTGCCAAGGAGACGATCGAGGCGGCCGGCTACCCGTACTTCGCGGCCATCGGGTTGGCTGATCTGGGGCTGACCGCGTGACCGAGGAGCGTCCGGACGACGCACGCGAACCCGACGGCACCGCCGGCCCGGCAGACGGGGACGACGGCCTGGAGGCTCGGCGTGCGTCCGGATCGGACGCTCCGTTCCACGGTCTCCGCAGCGCTGCGGACATCTTCGGGGCTCCGCGCGGCGAGGAGGACTGGCCGTCGCGGCGGGAGCGCCGCGAGGCCGAGCGCACCGCCCGCGAGACGGGCGCGCCGCTGCCGGAGCCGTTCGTGGCCGAGGGGGAGGCGGAGGGCGCCGAGCCTGCTGCTCCTGCTGCGCCGGCTCCTGCCGCGTCTGCGACGGCCGCTTCGGCTCCGGCGCTCGACGACGGCGCGACCCAGGCCATCTCGATGCCGCCCGAGCTGCTCGCACCCTCCGAGAACCCCGACGCCGTCGTCGAGCACGAGCGCTCCACACTGCACGACCGGATCCCGGCCGCCGCCGACGTCGCGCCGGACTCCACCGCGCCGCACCCGTCGTCGATCGTGCTGCCGACGGCACAGACCCACCGCGACGAACGAGCTGCCGCGTCGAAGGCCATCGAGGACGAGCGTCGCCGCGTCGACCCGTTCGGCGAGGGCCGCGCCGACGTCGACTGGCTCGGCCGCGCGACCGGCAACCACCCGGAGTCCGTGGCGCCCGCTGCTGCTGCTCCCGCTGCGCCGCAGCCCCTCGGCGTCGAGAACGTGCTGCCGCCGACCGAGGAACCGCCGACCTTCACCGACCTGCTGCGCATCACCAGCACCGGGCCGGTCCCCACGCAGACGGGCGCGCACGACCGGCCGTTCGACTGGGCGCTCGGTGACGACGAGCCCGGCGAGGTCCCGGCGACGCTGACCACCGACTCGTTCGACACCACCGCGCTGTCCGCCGGGTCCTGGTCGCTCGCCGACGAGTTGGACGACGAGGACGAGGTCGTCGCCGGCGAGGTCGACACCCCGGCCTCCGGGCTGCCGCAGGCACCGCGGACCTACCCGGTGCCGCCGGCGGTCCCCGTGCCGCCGGTGGTGCCGCCGGCGGTCCCGGCTGCGCCCGTGTCGGACACGGCTGCTCCGGCTGCCGTTCCCGCCGCTGATGCTGCTGGTGCTCCGTCGGAGGCGACCGAGGCCGTGGACGTGCCCCGTGCGCCCGCCGGAGGCGACGTGCCGGACGCGACCGAGGGCCTCCAGGCCGATGCCCCGACCACCGCGATGCCGGCGGCCGGGACGCCCTGGTGGTCCGAGCCCGACGCGACCGTGCCGCCGACCGCCGCGCCGCCGCTCGTGGAGCCCGCTGCGGGTGCCCAGGAGTACCCGGCGCACCTGCCGCCGTCGGTGGGGCAGGACCTCGACGCCGTGCTCGGCCTGCGTGGGAACGACACCGGTCCGCAGCCGGAGCCCCTTCCCGCTGCGGCGCCGGACGACCTGGACCAGTCCGAGTGGGACGGCCGCGAGACCAGTGACACGAGTGCCATCAAGGACCTGTTCGGCACCGAGGCCGTCGGGCAGCTCGGCGGGACCGGCTACGACCCGGAGGACACCGGGACGCGGATGATGCCGGCGGCTGCCGTGCCAGCTGCTGCTGCCGCTCCTGCTGCTGTCCCCGCGCCCGCTGCTGCTGGCCGGCCGGCCGGCGGTCCGGACCGGCAGCCCGGCGATCGCGACAACTTCATCAACGAGGGCTTCGCGCGGCTGCGGAACGAGGGCAAGCGCGGCAAGCAGCTGCTGATCTACGGGTCGATCGCGCTGATCCTCGTGCTCATCGTGCTGGTGTTCCTGCTGTCGAAGTGGATCCTCGGCAACAACATCGCCGACCAGGCCGTGCCGACGAAGGCGCCGGTGGCTGCCTCGTCGGCGCCGGCGACACCGAGCGCTGCGCCGTCGGCGTCGGCCTCGCAGCCGGGTGACGCCGCAGCGCCGGCCGCCACGCTGCAGTTCGCCACGACCCCGGCTCTGCCCGGCGAGCACCCGTGGACCGACCTGGCCGGCGGGGAGTGCCTGTCGCCGTTCACGAACGCGTGGTCGCAGACCTTCACGGTGGTGGACTGCGCGACGCCGCACATCGGGCAGCTGACCGCACGCCTCGCCGTCGAAGGTGACACCTACCCCGGTGCCGAGGCCCTCGCGACCCAGGCGGCCGACCAGTGCCAGTCCGACACGGCGCTGAACGCCTCGGCCGCCGCTGCCGTGGGCGACGTGCAGGTGCAGGGTTCCTACGCGCCGGACCAGGCGACGTGGGACCAGGGTGACCGGTTCATCGCGTGCTTCGTGACGCGGTCGTCGGGGCAGCCGCTGACCGGTTCGTTGGCGCCGGGGGCGTAGGGGCGGTCGGGCGGTCGGTCTGGCGGCGCGGGTCGCACGCGTTCTGCGACGATCCACCCCGTGATCGACGGGTGCTCTATCGCAACATGCACATGCAGCGACTGCGTGTGCAACGAACGACATCCCACCCGTCGAACGACGAGTGGGATGTCGGAACATGCACGCGCATCAGCTGAGATGCGCGGGTGTCAGGCGCTCGCGGGCACCTTCGCCGACACGTCGGACAGCGTCTGCAGCTCGTCGGCGGTGAGCTCGAGCTCCGCCGAGGCCAGCAGTGCCGGCAGCTGTTCGGTGTTCCGGGCGCTCGCGATCGGCGCGACGACGTCGGGCTGCGCCTGCAGCCAGGCGAGTGCGACCGTGGCGATCTCGGAACCGTGGGCATCGGCGATCGAGGACAGGGCGTCCACGACGGCGAGCCCCTCGTCGGTGAAGTACCCGGACACCTGCCCCTCGCGGTCCTTGCCCGCGAAGTCGTCCTTCGAGCGGTACTTGCCGGTCAGGAACCCCGCCGCGAGCGAGAAGTACGGCACGACGCCGAGTCCGTGCTCGTGCGCGAGCGGCGCGATCTCCGCCTCGTACGGCTGGCGGGTGACCAGGTTGTAGTGCGGCTGGATGGCGACCGGCTGGGCGAGACCGTTCTCCGTCGCGATGCGGATCCACTCCGCGGCGCGGTCCTTCGAGTAGTTCGAGATCGCGGTGTAGCGGACCAGGCCGTCCTGCACGAGCTGGTCGAAGGCGCGGACGGTCTCCTCGAGCGGGGTCGACTGGTCGTCGAAGTGCGCGTAGTACAGGTCGATCCGGTCGGTGCCGAGGCGCTCGAGGCTCGCGCGGGCAGCGGCGGCGACGGTGTCCGCGGCGAGGCCCTGGAACTCCGGGTGCTGCGAGCCCTTCGTCGCGATGACGACGTCGTCCCGCTTGCCCGAGGCGCGCAGCCACGAACCGATGACCCGCTCGGACTCGCCGCCCGAGTTGCCCGGCGCCCAGGCCGAGTAGACGTCCGCGGTGTCGATGAAGTCGCCACCGGCCGCGGTGTAGGCGTCGAGGACCTGGTGCGAGGTCGACTCGTCCGCCGTCCACCCGAAGACGTTGCCGCCGAGGGCGAGGGGGAACACGTGCAGGTCACTGGTACCGATGCGGGGCATGCGGAGGTCCTTTCGTGGTCGGAGGTGCGGTGGGAGCGAACCGCACGTCTCCCGACGCTATGCCCCGATGCTTGACACGGCCCCGGCGCGAGGGGCTTCGATGGACGGATGACCACGCTCACCGATGCCCTCGCCGACCCGCGATCCTCCGCCCGGCTGCAGGCCGTGATGGCCGCGGGGACCACCCCGGACCCCGCGGACCTCGAGGTGCTCGTCGCGCAGTGCGCCGTCGAGCCGGACTTCTTCGTCCGCGACATGCTGACGTGGGCGCTCACCCGGCACCCCGCCGACGACGTCGTCGCCCGCGTCCTGCCCGAGCTCGAGCGCCCCGAGCCGCAGGCCCGCAGCCAGGCGCTCCACACCCTGTCGAAGATCGGCGACCCGGAGGCGTGGCCGGCGGTGCGCCCGCTGCTCGAGGACCACGACGACGAGGTCCTCCGCGCCGCCTGGCGGACGGCCGTCGCACTGGTGCCGGACGACGAGCGGGCGTCGCTCGCACGGACCCTCGCGGTGCAGCTCGGCATCGGTGACCGCGGGCGTCGGCTCAGCCTGTCGCGTGCCCTGGTGGGACTCGGCGAGGACACCGTCGGACCGGTCCTCGCCGCGGCCGCCGACCGGGGGACCGACGCCGTCCGGGAGCACGTGCACGAGACCGAACGGCTGCTGCACGACCCGGATGCGGCATCCGCGCTCGCCCTCGAGCGGGCCCGGCGCGAGGTCGCTCTCGGCCGGACGCGCTCCGTCAAGGGCTAGGGCCGGCGGGCGCGCCCGGCCGGGAGCGCCGGGTGGTCGCGAACCGTCGCCGTCGCGGCGGTGGGGCGGGCGCGTCGCGCGGTCACGACACCCCGTGGCCGGTGTGCCGAGTGGTCGCGAACTGTCGGTTGCGGGGCTGCCGGGCGACAGATGGTGACCGCTCGGCGGACGTGAGCGGGGTGCCGTGACCGGTGGGGGCGTCGGACGGGAGGCGCGTGGCGGCGGGGCGCCGGGCCTCCCGTCCGTCGCCACGCGCGTTCGCGGGCCGTGGTGCGGTCACGACGCCCCGTGCGTTGGGTGCCGAGTGGTCGCGAACCGTCGGTTGCGGGGCTGCCGGGCGACAGAAGGTGACCGCTCGGCGGACGTGAGCGGGGTGTCGTGACCAGCCGACCTTCCCGCCCGCGCGCGCCGCGCGGTCAGTCGCCGTCGGGTGCGAGCCAGATGGAGGACGCGGCGGCGGCCGGCAGGTCGACGAGGGACTCCGAGCCGTCGATCGCCCGCCGCGACACCGCGATGACGCCGGCGTAGTCCCGCACCCGCTCGACCCGCAGGTGCGTGCCCAGCCCCACCCCGAGTTCGTCGAAGTACCGCAGCAGCGAGGGGTCGTCGTCCGAGACCCGGTCGACGGTGCCGCACGCTCCCGGCTCGATCGCGCCGAGCAGGGTGCCGGGGGAGTCCGGCACGATGCCGTCCGCCCCGGGGATCGGGTCACCGTGGGGGTCGTGCGTCGGGTGGCCGAGGTCGGCGTCGACGCGGTCGAGGAACTGCTCGGACACGGCGTGCTCCAGGGCCTCGGCCTCGGTGTGGACCTCGTCCCACGAGTAGCCGAGCCGCTCCACCAGGAACGCCTCGATCAGCCGGTGCCGCCGGACCATCGCCACCGCGACCTGCTGCCCGAGCGGGGTGAGCACGACGCCGTAGTACGGGGTGTGCTCGATCAGGCCGTCGCGGTCGAGCTTCTTGAGGTTGCCCGACACCGTCGACGCCGACACCTTCAGCGACGCCGCGATGTCCCGCGTCGCCAAGCCGGGCCCGCCGCGCTCGCTGGCCTTCCAGATGAGCTTGACGTAGTCCTCTGCCATGGTGGACAGGGAGGGCAGGCGCATACCGCCAATCGTACGACCCGCCTGGTACAACCGGGAGGTGACCACCACCGCCCCCGTCCGAGCCCGCCGCCGTCGCTGGCCGGTGCCCCCGTCGCTGCTGCTCGGGCTCGCGCCGATCGTGGTCTTCGCGGCGATCAGCGCCTGGCGGTCACGACCGAGCGACGACTACGCGACCCTTGCGCAGACGGTCGACAGCGTCGTGCACGCCCTGGTCATCCCCGAGGGCATCGCCGTTGTGGCACTCGCCCTGTTCGTCACGGCGCTCGGCTGGTGGCGGATCGCCACGGTCGACCCGGTCCGGACGCGGCTGCGGTGGACGATGCTCGCACCGATCCTCGTGCTCGTGGTGTGCGTCGTCCGGCTGCCCCTGATCGACTGGACGGCGCTGCCCGCGCACTACTTCCTGCTGCTCGCCGTCGGGGTGCTGTTCGTCGGGGTCTTCGAGGAGCTCATGGCCCGCGGGACCCTGCTCGTCGGGCTGCGGCGGCGCCTGCCGGAGATGGGGGTGTGGGCCCTGTCGTGCGCACTGTTCGGGCTGCTGCACCTGCTCAACGCGCTCGCCGGTGCCGGGATCGGGCCGACGCTCATCCAGGTGGTGTTCGCGGCGTCGTTCGGGTCGACGCTGTACGTCGCGCGTCGGCTGACCGGGTCGCTGCTCGCCCCGGTGCTGCTGCACGCCTTCTGGGACTTCGGGTCCATCGGGTTCTCGGCGACCGCGGACACGGGCGACTTCGGCAAGCTGACGCTGCTCGGCCTGATCGGGCTGTTCTCGTTCGGGGTGCTCGCGTTCGGCATCGTGGCCGGCGGGGTCATCGCCTGGTACGACGACCGACCCCGTCGGCTCGCGAAGCGGTGGCGGACGGTACCGCCCATGGGGGCGGTCGTGGTGGCGGGAGGCGAGCCGCGCCTCCCGGCCGACGTGGTCTGAGGGAACGGACGCGACGGCCGCTGCACCGGCGGACGCTGTGCCGACCGGCGCGTGGCGACCCCGCGCGGACGCGACGGTGCCCCGGAGCGCAGCACGCTCCGGGGCACGGTTCGGTCGTGTCGGTCGACGCGACGCGACGCGACGCGACGTGTCAGTCGGCTCGGCGTGTCGTGTCGGTCGACGAGACGCGTCGGTCGACCAGCGTCGTGTCAGTCGGTCCGACGCCGGACCTGTCGACGGCGGACGACGACCAGCGCGATGCCGGCCATCAGGAACACGATCGCGGCGATCGTGACCCCGGTGAGCTGCACGCCGGTGAAGGCCAGGCGCGTCGCGGACGGATCGTTCGCGGACGGATCGGCAGCGACGGTCTGCCCCGCGGCGCCGGCCGCGGCTGCGGCGCTGGAGGCGGGCGTGGCCCCGCTGCCCGTGCCGGCGCCCGTGCCTGCCGTGCCTGCCGTGCCTGCCGTTCCTGCTGTTCCTGCCGCTCCACCGGAACCGGTGCTCGCGCCCGTGCCGCTGCCGCCGCCGGTCCCCGTGTGCGGCTTCGTCGTGGGCTTCGGGGTCGGCTTCGGCGTGACGGCCGTGGACACGATCCGCGAGACCGCACCGCTCTTCGTGTTCAGGAGCACTTCGCGGTGCTGCGGGTGCGTGAAGTCGAACATGCTCCGGATGGAACCGGCCCGGGCGTCGAACGACGGGTCACCGATCCGCCCGGTCGACCAGTTGTCCTCGATGAACTTCGTGGTCGAGGTCTGCTCGATCGCGGTGTGGTCGACGTGGTTCTGCTTGGCGAACGGCGAGATGACCAGGTACGGCAGCCGCTGCGAGGGGCCACAGCGGTCGAGGTACCCACCGGCGACACCGACCTTGGTCGCGGCCGTGGTGCAGACCGTGGTGTCGTTCGAGGAGTCCGTCGAGCCGTTCAGGATCGTCGGCGCGACGTGGTCGTACCAGCCGTCGGAGTCGTCGTAGTTGATGACGATGGCCGTGCTCGACCACTCCGGCGACCGCTCGATCTCGTTGATCTTCGACGTCAGGAACTTCTGCTCGTCGAGCGGGTCGGAGTACGCGGCGTGGCCGTCCTGGGCCTCGGGCGCCTTGAGGAAGGACACGGCGGGCATCCGGTGCTCGGCGAGCGCGGTGTCGAACGCCGACAGGTCGTACTGGTGGTTCGCGCGGTCGGTGGAGCCGATCATGCGGTCGCTCGTCGGTGCGAGGTGGTGCGGGTTCGACGTCGACGCGTAGTACGCGAACGGGTTGTGGTGCGGCGAGTAGTCGTTGCTGACCGACCCGCCCACGTTCGTCGTGGTGGCGTCGCACTTGGCGAGGGTGCCGGTGCCCGAGTAGGCCGTCGTCGGGGTGAAGCCGCCCTGGAACCAGCCCCAGGTGACGCCCTTCGCGTTGAGCAGGTCGCCGATGTTCCTGCCCGACATCTCGACCAGGTTCGACGTCGACGTGTGGTCCTTGTCGGAGCAGTCGTCGAAGGCGGGGTCGGGGTCGGCGGTGACGGTGCCCTGGCCGGCGGCGTCCTTCGCGACGACGGCGGTCGAGGTCGGCACCGTGGCACCGGTGACCGAGTCCACGCCCGTGCCGCCGTGGGTGTTGCCGCTGATCAGGTTGAGCGCTCCGGGGGTCGAGGGGCCGAAGCCGGTGTCCCAGGCGTTGTCGCTCATCGCGTAGTTCTGGGCGTAGTTCCACAGCCCGGTGGTGGTGTTGCCGTCGTAGTAGTCCATCGTCAGGCCGGGGGACCCGTACAGGCCGGTGCAGGTGTCCACCGAGGTGCTCTCGACGAACTTGTCCATGGCGCCCCCGTCGACGGCCTTCTGCTCGGGCAGGTAGTTGTGGTTCTGGTCGCACGTGAGCGCCTGGGCGGGCGTCAGCCGTGACGGGGCGTAGGCGTTCGGGTTCTTCGTCAGGGTGCCGGAGGACGCGAGCGTGTTCACCTTCGGGGTGCTCCGCGCAGCGGTGAAGCGGGTGCCGTCGGTGTTCGCGGCCTTCGGGTAGGTGCCGAAGTAGTGGTCGAACGACACGTTCTCGTCGTACATGACGACGACGTGCTTGATCGGGGTGGTGGTCTTCAGGGAGTTGTCCGCGGCGGACGCCGACTGCGGGATGGCGAGGGCCGTCCCGGCGACGGCCGCCAGGGCCATGATGGCGAGCGCGCCCTGTTGGACGCGTCGTTCGGAAGGTCGGAACACGTGGAACCTCTCACTGGTCGGGACGGTGGGGTGGGGGGTGGTGGAG
>NZ_QKSX01000027.1:0-30019 GCF_003234305.1 Curtobacterium sp. MCLR17_055 | reverse complement strand
CCTCCCCACCACACCGAAACGAGCCCCGTGCACCCCGTCCGCATCGACTCCCTCGACGATCCCCGCCTCGACGACTTCGCCCGTCTGACCGACGTGGCACTCCGCCGGGTCTCGGAGCCCGAGGGTGGCCTGTACATCGCCGAGTCGAACACGGTCATCGAGCGCGCGGTTCGCGCGGGTCACGTGCCGCGGAGCATCCTGGTGCAGGAGAAGTGGCTCGACAGCGTCCTGCCCCTGGTCGCGGAGCACGACGGCCCCGTCTTCGTCGGCGCCGACGCCCTGCTCGAGGAGCTCACCGGCTTCCGGATGCACCGCGGTGCGATCGCCGCGATGCAGCGTCCCGAGCTGCCGAGTGTCGCCGACGTGGTGCAGAACGCGAAGGTCGTCGTCGTGCTCGAGGACATCGTCGACCACACGAACGTCGGCGCGGTGTTCCGGAGCGTCGCCGGCCTCGGCGCCGACGCGGTGCTCGTCAGCCCGCGGTGTGCCGACCCGCTGTACCGCCGGAGCGTCCGCGTGAGCATGGGCACGGTCCTGCAGGTGCCGTGGACCCGCATCGGCGACTGGCCCGCGGCGGGCGAGGAACTCCGCGCGCAGGGCTTCCACCTGGCCGCGATGGCGCTGACCGACGAGTCGGTCGACCTCGACGCCTTCGTGGCGGACCTGCCGGACAAGGTCGCGCTCGTGATGGGCACCGAGGGGCAGGGACTGACGCCGGCCGCGATCGCGTCGGCCGACACGACCGTCCGGATCCCGATGGCACACGGCGTCGACTCGCTCAACGTGGCCGCGGCGAGCGCCGTCGGTCTGTGGGCGGTCACCCACGCCCGGCGGCTCGCCTCCTAGCGCACCAACGAGACGGTCGGGAGGCCCGGGGCGGCCTGGTCCGGCAGCATGCGCCCGGCACGGATCACCAGGGCACGGTCGGTGGCCGGGCCGCCGACCAGGCAGACGCCGACGGGCGCGCCGTCCACGGTCAGCGCCGGTGCGCTCACCGCGGGCAGCCCACCGACGCTCGCGAGCGCGGTCATCGCCGTCGTCGCGGTCCGGGTGCGCTCGAGCGCAGCGGTGTCCGCGTCGAGCAGCGGTGCGGGTCCGGGCACGGTCGGGAACAGCAGGGTCCGACCGGCGAGGGCACGGCGGATCGTCGTACGGACCTCGTCGAGGTGTGCGACGGCGTCGGCGGTCGCGTCGGGGTCGTTCGCGCGTGCCGCCCGGAACCGGTCACCGACGACGGGGCTCAGTGCGCCGGGGTGCGCGTCGATCCAGGGCCCGTGGGCGGCGAGCGCCTCGGCGGCCTGGACGAGCCGCATCTGCTCCTGCAGTGCTGCGGGGTCCGGGATGCCGAGGTCGCGCAGCCGGACGGTCGCGACGGGTTCGTCGAGTGTCTCGACGAAGGCGGTGAAGGACCGGGCGACGGCCGGTTCGACGAGTGCGACGAGTTCCTCGGGGACGACGAGCACGGTCGCGTCTGGCGCCCCTGCCGGCGCGGGCGGCGGGACGGTGGCGTCGAGGGCGGCGAGCAGCACACCGGGGCTCCGCGTGAGCCACCCGACGGTGTCGAACGACGGCGCGAGCGGGAGCAGCCCCTCGCGGGACACCGTGCCGTGGGTCGTCCGGAGGCCCCAGAGTCCCTGGTACGAGGCGGGGACCCGCACCGATCCCGCGGTGTCCGTGCCGATCCCGATCTCGGCCGTCCCGAGGCCGACGGCCGATGCGGATCCGCTGGACGAGCCTCCAGGCAGTCGGGTGGGAGCCGCGCTGTTCGGCGGCGTGCCGTGGTGCGCGTTCCGGCCCGTCAGGTTGTAGGCGAACTCGTCGGTGCGTGCGATGCCGCGGATCGAGGCGCCGGCGGCGAGGAGCGCGGCGACCGCTGCGGCGGGCGCGGTCTCGACGGGGGCCTCGCGCAGGTGGGTCGGGTTGCCGGCGCCGACCGGCTGGCCGGGGACGGCGTAGAGGTCCTTGACGGCGACGGTCAGGCCGTCGAGTGGTCCGGAGGCGGTGGGGGCGACGAGTGGGTCGCCGACGGCCCGCCAGACGGTGGTGTCGACGGCCTTGGGGCGGCCGGTGACGTGGGCCGCTTCGATGCGCCAGCGGGTGTCGCCGTCGCGGCGCCAGAGCTGGGTCTGGAGGCCCTGCCCACCCGCGGCGAACCGGGACACCGACACGACGAGGGCGCGGTCCTCGGTCAGGGGGCGGACCTCGACGTGCGTCAGCGACCGGGTCGCGACCCCACCCCGTGCCCCGCGGAACGCGCTGATCGCGTCGTGCCCGACGAGCAGGCCGCGGTCGTCGCCGCGCATCGTGCCGGGGGAGTCGACGAACGCGGCGTCGAGGGCGTCGAGGTCGTTCGCCAGCAGGGCGGCCTCGTAGGCGTCGAGCGCCTCGAGCAGGCCTTCGGGCGCGGCGTCGGGCGCGGGCGATGCCGGGGGCGTGGTCATCGGGCGGGCTCCTCGAAGTCGGCCTTGCGGATGCGGGCGTGGACCCCGGTGACCAGGTCCACCACCTGCGAGATGTTGAAGTCGGTCGCGGCCGACAGGTACGCGTACGCCAGGTGGCGTTCCATGCCCCAGCGCGCGCCGAGGATCGCGACGGCGTGCCGGACGCACTGCCGGACGGCCTCGTCGAGGTCGGGGTCCATGCCCGTGGGCACGAGGAACTCCTGTGTCTCGGCGACGGGCCAGACCAGGTCACCGAAGCGCGCGGCGGCCTCCGCTGCCGGGGTCAGGTCGAAGCGGATCGTCGCGCGGAGCGAGGCCTCCATCGCGGTGAGCGCCACCTCGCCGTCGCCCTGGGCGAAGTGCGGGTCACCGACGTGGGCGAGTGCGCCGGGGACGAGCACCGGCAGGTGCAGCTGCGACCCGGCCTGCAGCAGGTTGACGTCGATGTTGCCGCCGTGGCGACCGGGCGGGACCGAGTGCAGCCGCTCCCCGGGGGTGGCGACGCCCATGATCCCGAGGAACGGGGCGAGGGGGAAGTGCGCGAAGCGGTCGCCGGCGGCGGTGAGCGGGATACGGCCCCGCCGGCCCTGGTCGGTGTCGACGACGTCGGCGAAGACGCTCACCGTCGTGCCGTCGACCGGGAACTCACCGTGCAGGGCGCCGCGGCCGTGCCGGTTCGACACGACGCCGTAGTGCACCCGGGGCAGGGTCTCGAGGACCGTCATCGTCAGCACGTCACCGGGACGGGCACCGCGCACCGCGATCGGCCCGGACACCACGTGCGGTCCGTCCGCCGCGGGGTCGCGGTGACCGGAGCGGGCGATCGCGACGGCGTCGGCGAGGATGTGCTCCGGAGCGACGCCGTGGTCGCCGAACCAGCCGACGGGGTCGCTGCCCTGGTCGGGGAGGATGCCCTCGTGGCTCACGGTGTCGATGGTGACCGACTCCCCGGGGCCGATCGTCAGGGCCGGGGTGTCGCCGTCGCTCGGCAGTCGGCCCCAGAGGACGGTCTCCGGGTCGACGCGCAGGGAGTGGTCACCGCGGACGGGTCCGGTGCCGGGCTGCAGGGTCGCCACCGCGGGGGCGGTGGTCTGGTGTGCAGTGGTGCGGTGTGTGGTGGTCATCGGTCCGTCCTCCGTTCGACCAGGTGGGCCACGTCGGCGAGGTGGTCGGCCATCGCCCGCGTCGCGCCCGCGACGTCGTGCTCCCGGATCCGCTCGAGGATCCGCTCGTGCCACTCGAACGACGACCGGCGCCCCTCGCTGGTGCTGTGCGAGCGGGCACGGACGTCCTGCACCCAGCCGCTGCTGAGCTCGCACAGGGACACGAGCAGGGGGTTCCCCGAGGTGCGGGCGACCTGCACGTGGAAGGCGACGTCCTGGGCGAGCGACTCCTCCGGGCTGAGCCCCGCGTGGGTGGCGGCGAGGATGCGTTCCAGGGTGAGCAGGTCGGCCTCTCCCGCCCGCGACGCCGCGAGTCCGGCGACCTGCGGCTCCACGACGGTCCGGAACTCGGCGACGTGCTCGGCCCGGTGGTCCAGGTCGTCGCGGTGGTGGTCGAGCAGGGCGGACGCTTCCTCCGGCCGCGGCAGCACCACGGTGCCACGACCAGGGGTCCGGGAGACCAGGCGACGGCGCTCGAGCTCCTGCAGCGCCTCGCGGATGGTCGTGCGGGACACGGCGAGGTCCTCGGCGAGGGTGCGTTCCGGCGGCAGCTTGTCGCCGGGCTGCAGGTCGTCGAGCACGAGCGTGCCGAGGTGGGCGGCGGTCGCCGCGCTCAGGGTCCGTCCACGGTGCATGCCCTCGACCGTAGGGCCGGTTGGTCTGCTTGGTTCATTGGTACGACCATCTTTTACACGGCCGTCACACGCGGCGTCGGAAGCCGAAACACGGCGGGCGAATGGTGGAGCACGTCCCACCCGCACCGACCGGAAGAGGGGTTCGACGTGGACCTGGTCCTCACCAACGCACGGCTGACCGACGGTCGATCCGTCGACGTCACCATCGCCGAAGGCGTGATCGTCAGCGTGGCCGACGCGCTGCCCGGTGCCGCCGCTCCCGCTGGTTCCGCTCGCGTGGTCGACTGCGCCGGGCGCGTGCTCATCCCCGGACTCATCGAAGCGCACCTGCACGTCGACAAGGCCCTGCTCGACCGGGAACGCCCGAACCCCGACGGCACCCTCGCCGGCGCCATCGCCGTCACGGGGGAGCTCAAGCGCGGCTTCACCCACGCCACCGTCCGCGACCGCGCCCGCACCCTGCTCGACCAGGCCATCACGAACGGCACCACGCTCGTCCGCGCACACCCCGACGTCGACCCGATCGTCGGGCTCACCGGGGTCGAGGTGCTGCTCGACCTGCGCGACGAGTACCGGGACGCCCTCGACCTGCAGATCGTCGCGTTCCCCCAGGAGGGCATCGCCAAGGCACCGGGCACCCTCGCGCTGCTCCGTCAGGCGCTCGCCGCGGGGGCGGACGTCATCGGTGGCTGCACGTACAACGAGCACACCCTGGCCGCGTGCCACGAGCACGTCGAGACCGTCCTCGACCTCGCCGAGGAGTTCGGGGTACCGGCCGACCTGCACGCCGACTTCGCCGACGACACCTCCGACCCGCGGTACGCCCTCGCCGGGCACATCGCCGACCGCGTGACCGCCCGCGGGCTGCAGGGGCGGGTGGCGCTCGGGCACGTGACCTCGGTCGCGAGCCTGCCCCGCGGCGAGCGCCGGGCGTTGTTCGACCGTCTCGCAGCTGCCGGGGTCGCCGTCGTGCCGCTGCCCGCGACCGACCTGCACCTGGGGGGACGGTCCGACGACCACGACGTGCGGCGCGGGGTCGTGCCGGTCCGCGAACTCTGGGACGCCGGGGTCACGAGCGCGTACGCGTCGAACAACGTCCGGAACGCCTTCACCCCGTTCGGCAACGCCGACCTGCTCGACGTCGGGCTGCTCCTGGCGCAGACCGGGCACCTGTCCGGCCCGGACGACCTGCGCCGGGTGCTCGCCATGGCCACCACGGGGGCGGCGGAGGTCGTCGGCGTCGCGGACACCCACGGCATCCGGCCCGGCGCCGCCGCCGACCTCGTGGTGCTCTCCACCACCGACCCGGACGGCGTCCTGCTCGACCGGCCGGACCGCGCCCTCGTCCTCAAGCGCGGCCGGGTCGTCGCCGAGACCACCCGGACCACCCGCCTCACCACCAGCCGCACCACGAACCGATCGAAGGAACTCAGCCATGCGTGAACGGATCCCGCACGAGATCGTCGCCTCCGTCCTGGCCGGTGCCACGGCGTTCATCGGGGGCAACGCCCTGCACCTGCCGACCTGGGCGATCTTCATCAGCTGGGCGGGGATGTTCCTGCTCGGCAGCAAGCCGACGCTGCGGAACGCCACGCGCCTGTGGGCCGCGATGCCGATCGGCTCGGCGTTCGGCCTGGTCATCGTCCTGCTCGACCAGCGGTTCGGCACGCTGTTCGGCGAGGGGCAGGCGGCGCAGAACACCGTCCTGGCGCTGCTCATCCTCGTCGTGAACTGCGCCCTGATGTACACCGGTCGCACGAAGCTGTTCGGGCTCGTCCCCGGGATGTTCCTCGGGTTCGCCTCGTTCTTCGCGACCTGCTTCGGCGGCTTCGGGTTCGACCCGGGGAACGCCTGGGCCGCCTGGGTGTCGGTCGTGCTGATGAACGCGCTCGGGCCGGTGTTCGCCTACCTGTCCCGCCGCCTGACCTTCGCCCGGGCCGAGACGACGGGCTCGGCCGGTTCGGTCGGCTCGTCCGACCCGGCCGCTTCGGCCGTCCCGGCCGCTTCGGCCGACCCGGTCGCCGCGACCGACGCCGGCGGCGCAGCGGCCCCGGCTCCCGCTCCGGAACGCCAGCCCGACCAGCCCGTCGCAGCCTCGGCCTAGGAGCGGACCGGTACGCTCGGGTCCCGTGTCACGAGTCGTCCGCCGCCCCCGCTCCGCCGTCCGGAGGCCGGTCACGATCTCGGTGGTCGCCGTCCTGCTCCTGGTGGCGGGGTACCTCGTCGCCGCGGCCGTCGTACCGTTCGGCCCGGCGAGCGCCAGCACCACCACGTACTCGGCACCGAAGACGACCGTCCCGGCGCTGAGCTTCCCGGGGTACGGCGCGACGGCGGTCGAGGCGACGGACTTCCCGGAGAGCCTGCGCACCAGCGGTGACACGAAGCCCCGGTCGATCGCGAGCATCACGAAGGTCGTCACGGCGCTCGTGGTGCTCGACGAGAAGCCGATGGCCGCGGGGGAGTCCGGTCCGTCCATCCGCTTCACGAAGCAGATGGAGGGCCTGTACGCCAAGTACGCGGCGCAGAACGGCGAGGTCGCCCCGATGCCCGCCGGCCTGAAGCTCACCGAGCACCAGACGTTCCAGGTGATGCTGATGAAGTCGGCGAACAACTACGCCGGCGCACTCGCCATCTGGGCCTTCGGGTCGATCGCCGCCTACGAGCACGCGGCGAACGACTGGCTCGACGAACACGGCCTGGACGACACCACGATCCACGAGCCGACCGGCCTCGACCCGGACAACACCTCGACCGCCACGGACCTGGTCGAGCTCGGGCAGTTCGCGCTGGCGAACCCGGTGGTGAAGGACATCGTCGGTACCCAGGACGTCACGATCCCGACGGTCGGCGAGATCGAGAACTCGAACAAGCTCCTCGGGCTCGACGGCATCGAGGGGATCAAGACCGGCACCCTCGACGAAGCCGGCGCCTGTCTGCTGTTCGCGGCGACGTACGAGCGCGGCGGCAGGGACGTCACCGTCGTCGGCGTGATGCTCGGCGGTGTCGACCACGACTCCCTCGACGTCGACGTGCAGCGGCTGCTGCGGTCCGTTGCGGACAACTTCCAGGTGGTGACGCTCACCCACCAGGGCCAGACCTTCGGCACCTTCTCGACCCCGTGGCAGAACGAGGCCGACGCGGTCACGACGAAGGCCGCCGAGGTGCTCGTGTGGGGCAAGACCACCGTCACCGCGAAGGCAAAGCTCGAGCAGGTGACCTTCGGTACGAAGGGTGAGCGGGTCGGGCAGGTGCGGTTCCGCATCTCCGACCACGACCCGGTCACGGTGCCGCTCGTGCTCGAACGCACGATCGACGACCCCGGCGTCTGGTGGCGCTGGACGAACCCGTTCCAGGGGGCGTGACGCCCGTCGGCCGCCGACCGTAGAGTCGGTCGGGTGACGACGATGACGACGTTCCCCCGGACCACCCCCGCCGCCCTCGGCATCGATCCCGGCGGCGTGACCGCCCTGCTCGACGCCCTCGAGTCCACGCCCGGCGTGGAGCCGCACAGCATCATGCTGCTGCGGCACGGCCAGGTCGCGGCCGAGGGCTGGTGGCAGCCCTACGCCGCGGACCGCGTGCACCTGCTCTACTCGCTGAGCAAGAGCTTCACCGCCGCCGGGGTCGGCATCGCCGTCCGTGCGGGCCTGATCGACCTCGACGCGACCGTGCTGTCGTACTTCCCGGAGCTCGACGCCGACGTCACCGACGAACGCAGCCGCCGCATCCGCGTCCGGCACCTGCTCGCGATGGCGAGCGGCCACCGCGAGGAGACGATCGACCGCGCCCGGGCCCTCGACCCGACGAACACGGTGCGCGGGTTCCTGCTGCTCCCGCCGGACGAGGAGCCCGGCACGGTCTTCGCATACAACCAGCCGTGCACGTACACCCTCGCCGAGATCGTCCGGCGGGTGACCGGCGGGTCCCTCGTCGCGTGGCTCCGCCCGCACCTGCTCGACCCGCTCGGCATCGACGACCTCGCCTGGCGCCGCGACGACACCGGCGCGGAGCTCGGCTACAGCGGGTGCTACGCGCCGACCGACGCGGTCGCCAAGCTCGGCCAGCTGTACCTGCAGGGCGGCGTCTGGGACGGCGAGCGGATCCTCGACGCCGACTGGGTCGAGCAGGCCACCAGCACGCAGGTCGCCAACCCGGACGAGGCCAACCCCGACTGGTCCCAGGGCTACGGCTTCCAGTTCTGGATGGCCCGCCACGGCTTCCGCGGCGACGGCGCCTACGGCCAGTTCTGCGTCGTCCTGCCGGAGCAGGACGTCGTCCTCGTGATGACCGGTCAGAGTCTCGACATGCAGGCCGTCCTCGACGCGGTCTTGGAGCACCTGCTGCCTGCCGTCGACCGCGCGTCCGACGCGTCCTCGGCATCCGCCCTGGAGGCACGGCTCGCCTCCCTGGGACTGCCCGCCGTGGACGGTGGTCCGCTGCAGGGCCTCGCCGACGTCGGTCCGCTGGCCCGCGACGGCGACGGGTGGCGGCTCACGCTCGACGTCGACGGCGGCTCCCTGTCGGTGCCGGTCGGGCAGGGGGAGTGGGCCGTCGAGGGCCCGCTCGCCGCGAGCGGTGCCGTCGCGGACGACGGGACGGTCCTGGTCGACGTGCGGTTCGTCGAGACCCCGCACCTGGCGCACGTCCGGATCGAACCCGCCACGGGATCGACGACGACGAGCTGGCAGACCGAGCCGCTGCACGACGGACCGCTCACGCTGCGGCGCCCAGCGGACTGAGGGCCCGCGGCTCCGCGGCCTCTCGTCCCTCGGCCCCGCGCCGCGCCTACGGGGTGTCGGAGGGGTGCTCGGTGACGATCTGCAGCTCGGGTCGCTTCGCCGACACCCCGTCGCCGGACGAGGTGTGCTTGATGCGCCGGACCACCCACGGCACCAGGTACTCCCGGGCCCACCCGAGGTCCTCGGCGCGGGCTTCACGCCACGGGCGTGCCTCGAGCGGGTCCGGGTTGAACGGTTCGAGCCCGTGCGGCACGCCGAGGGTGTCGAGCACCGCCGCGGCGATCGTCGAGTGGCCCATCGGGGAGTGGTGCAGCCGGTCCGGAGCCCACATCCGCGGGTCCCGGAGCACCCGGAGTGCCCACATGTTCGCCACCAGGGCGCCGTGCTTCAGGGCGATGGCGTGCAGGTTCTCGTTGTAGATCGCCGTCTTGCCGCGGACCATGCCGAGCACCGGGGTCATCCCGACGTCCGGGCCGGTGAACAGCACGACGGTGGCTCCGTCGCGGCGCAGGTCGGCGACGAGCCGGTCCACGCGCTCGGCGAGCTCGTCGGGGTCCGAGCCGGGGCGGATGATGTCGTTGCCGCCGGCGGACACCGTGATGAGGTCCGGGTGCAGGGCGACGGCGGCCTCGGCCTGCTCGTCGATGATCTGCTGCAGCAACCGCCCGCGGATCGCGAGGTTCGCGTAGGCGAAGTCGTCGGCCTGGTGTGCGAGCACCTCGGCGACGCGGTCCGCCCAGCCGCGGTTCCCGCCCGGGACGGTGGGGTCGGGGTCCCCGATGCCCTCGGTGAACGAGTCACCGATCGCGACGTACCTGGTCCAAGGATGACGATCTGACACGTCCCGGACCCTAGTCTCGTGGCATGACGAAGGCCAACACGGACGCCGTCGGCTGGTCGGTGCCGGACGAGCTGCTCAGCCGCATCGCCGAGCGCGCCCCCGGCTACGACGCCGCGAACGCGTTCTGCACCGAGGACCTCGACGAGCTCCGCGCCGCCGGCTACCTGCGGATCGGCGTCCCCGTCGAGCAGGGCGGGGCAGGCCTCGGCCTCCGCGCCACCGCGCGGGTGCAACGCACCCTCGCCCAGGCCGCACCGGCGACGGCACTCGGTCTCGGCATGCACCAGGTGTGGGTGCAGGCGGCCCGCGCCGTCCGTACGCGAGGCGAGTTGTTCCTCCAGGCCGTCACCGACCACGCTGCGGACGACCACCTGCTCGCATTCGGGGTGAGCGAACCCGGCAACGACGCCGTGCTGTTCGACTCGTCGACGACGGCGGAGCCGGACGGCGACGGCGGGTACCGGTTCACCGGCACGAAGGTCTTCACGTCCCTCGCACCCGCGTGGGACGTCATGAGCGTCTTCGGCAAGGACACCTCGGGGCCGGAGCCACGGCTCGTGCACGGGTTCGTCCTGCGGTCCGACGGCGACGTCGAGCACCTGGACGACTGGGACACGCTCGGGATGCGCGCGACGCAGAGCCGCACCACGAAGCTGCTCGGCGTGCACGTCCCCGCCGACCGCATCGTCCGGTCGCTGCCGGTCGGGCCGAACCAGGACCCGCTCGTGTTCGGGATCTTCGCGTCGTTCGAGCTCCTCATCGCGTCGGTGTACGCCGGGATCGCGGAGCGGGCGATCACGCTCGCGGCGGCCGCCGTGGCGGGGCGGACCGCGGCCGACGGCACCCGGCGGTCGCAGGACCCCGACGTGCGCCGGGCGATCGCCGACCTGCGCGGTTCGGTCGACGCGATCACGCTGCAGGTCGACTCGCTGGCGCGGTCGGTCGACGAGCTCGACGACCTCGGAGCCCGCTGGTTCCCGCTGCTCGTCGGCACGAAGGCCCGGGCGGTGGACACGGCGCAGCACGTCGTGGACGAGGCCATGCGCGTCGTCGGTGGCTCGGCGTTCCGGTCGTCGAGCGAGCTCGCGCGACTGGCGCGTGACGTCCGGGCGGGGCAGTACCACCCGTCGTCGCGGGACTCCGCGGCGCGGACGATCGCCGCGTCGGTGCTCGGCCCGCTCGGCTGAGCGCTGCGCTCGCACGGTGCGAGGTTGGCGTGGCCGCGCACGGTGCGGTGTCCGTCGGCCGGTGCGAGCTTGCCCGCTCGGTGCTGCCCTGTGCGGCCGCACGGTGCAACCAACCCGGCACCGAGCCGCGAGGGGTGCACGGTGCGGTGGGCGCGACGGCGTCGTGGCGTGGCGGCGCACGGTGCTGGGTCCGTCGGCTGGTGCGAGCTTGCTCGCTCGGTGCTGCCCTGTGGTGCCGCACGGTGCAACCATCTCGGCACCGAGTTGCGAAGGGCGCACGGTGCGGTGGGCGCGACGGCGTCGTGGCGTGGCGGCGCACGGTGCTGGGTCCGTCGGCTGGTGCGAGCTTGCTCGCTCGGTGCTGCCCTGTGGTGCCGCACGGTGCAACCATCTCGGCACCGAGTTGCGAAGGGCGCACGGTGCGGTGGGCGCGACGGCGTCGTGGCGTGGCGGCGCACGGTGCTGGGTCCGTCGGCCGGTGCGAGCTTGCTCGCTCGGTGCTGCCCTGTGGTGCCGCACGGTGCAACCAACCCGGCACCGAGTCGCAAAGGGCGCACGGTGCGACGGCGGGCGAGCAACCGTGCACGACGGGACGAACCTCGCACCGAGCGGCCGTGAGCACGCCCCGCACGGCGATGTCGGCGGCGCCTGGCATCATCTCGGTGTGAGCAAGCAGGACGGACGGAACCGCCTCGTCTCCGACGCACCGGTGGACGACGTCTCGGCGACCGTGCTGCACGTCGACATGGACGCCTTCTTCGCCTCCGTCGAACTGCTCGACCGCCCCGACCTGGTGGGGCTGCCGGTCATCGTCGGACACGACTCCGACCGCTCCGTCGTCACCGCCGCCACCTACGAAGCCCGTCGCTACGGGGTCAACTCAGCGATGCCGATGGCGATCGCCAAACGCCGCTGCCCGAACGCCGTCATCGTCGAGCCGCACTTCGAGAAGTACCGTGCGAAGTCCGCCGCGGTGATGGCGATCTTCGACCGGTTCACCCCGCGGGTCGAGCGCCTCGGCATCGACGAGGCGTTCCTCGACGTCGCCGGCGCCCTCCGCCTGTACGGCACCCCGTGGCAGATCGGCCAGGCGATCCGCCGCACGGTCTTCGCCGAGACCGGTCTGCACTGCTCCGTCGGTGCGGCATCGACGAAGTTCGTCGCGAAGCTCGCCTCCAGCCGGTCGAAGCCGGACGGCCTGCTCGTGGTGCCCGCCGCCGACACCGTGGCGTTCCTGCACCCGCAGCCCGTGTCCGCGCTCTGGGGCGTCGGCGGCAAGACGCAGGAGACGCTCGAACGCCGGGGCATCCGCACGGTCGGCGACCTGGCGAACACCCCGCTCGGGTCGCTGGTGTCGGCACTCGGTCCGGCCGGCGGGCAGCGGCTGCACGACCTGTCATGGGGTCGCGACCCCCGCGTGGTCGACACCGGCGTCGGCGAGAAGTCGATCGGGCACGAGGTCACGTTCGGTCGCGACCTGACCGAGCGCGACGACGTCGCACGCGAACTCCTGCGCCTGGCCGACAAGGTCGCCGTCCGCCTGCGCCAGGCCGACGTACAGGCCCGGACCGTGGCGCTCAAGGTCCGGTACACCGACTTCACCACCCTGACCCGGTCGCGCACGCTGGCGGAGCCCACCGACGTCGCGAAGCGCCTGCACCGCGAAGCCGTCGAGCTGTACGACGTGCTGCACCGACCGGGCAACCAGATCCGGCTGATCGGGGTGCGCGGCGAGAACCTCGTGCCCGCGGCCGCGAGCAACGCGCTGTGGGACGACGACGCGCCGTGGCGTGACACCGAGACCACGGTCGACGCGGTCGCCGCACGCTTCGGCGCCGGCGTGCTGCGACCGGCATCCCTGGTCCGCCGGACCCCTGACGGCGGCGTCCCGCACGCTCGGCAGGACTGACGGTGGCGGTAGAATCGGGTTCAGTGAGCGCAGCGGAGTACGAAGACCAGCAGCCCGCCACGCTGTGGGCGGAGTCGGGTGACGACCAGTCCGGCGCAGGCGGATCGTCGTCGACGCACGACGGCAGCCAGGCGCACCAAACCCAGGCGTACCAGACGGCGCAGGCGCAGGGTGACGCCGCCCGTGACGAAGCCGACGCCGCGGCCCTGGCCGAAGCGGCCGGCAACTCGGCCGTCCAGCACCTGTCGCCGGCGTTCCCGGACCGGGCCGCCTGGGGCACGGCGTCGAAGCTCCGCGCCTGGCAGATCGAAGCGCTCACGAAGTACTTCGAGAAGGAACCCCGCGACTTCCTCACGGCCGCGACCCCCGGCGCCGGCAAGACCACCTTCGCGCTGCGGTTGGCGACCGAGCTCCTCGCCCGCGGCACCGTCGACCGCATCGTCGTCGTGGCCCCGACCGAGCACCTGAAGCGCCAGTGGGCCGACTCCGCTGACCGCGTGGGCATCCGGATCGACCCGATGTTCAAGAACGGCGACGGCATGTTCGGCCGGCACTACCAGGGCGTCGCGATCACCTACGCCCAGGTCGGCATGAACCCCGAGGTGCACAAGCGCATCACCGAGGGCGGCCGAACCCTGGTCGTCCTCGACGAGGTCCACCACGGTGGCGACGCCCTGACGTGGGGGGACGGCATCCGAGAGGCGTTCTCCGGCGCCACCCGCCGGCTCTCGCTGTCGGGGACCCCGTTCCGGTCCGACACCGCACCGATCCCGTTCGTGCAGTACGCCCCCGACGAGCAGGGCATCCGCACCTCGATCTCCGACTACAACTACGGCTACGGCCGAGCGCTGAAGGACGGCGTCGTCCGCCCGGTGCTGTTCATGGCCTACGCGGGCCAGATGCGCTGGAAGACCCGGATGGGCGACGAGATGTCGGCGTCCCTGGGTGAGCAGGTCACGAAGGACATCACGGCCCAGGCCTGGCGCACCGCGCTGTCACCCGAGGGCGAGTGGATGCCGGCCGTGCTCTCCGCGGCCGACAAGCGCCTGACCGAGGTCCGTCGTGGTGTGCCCGACGCCGGCGGCCTGGTCATCGCCACCGACACCACCACGGCGCGCGCCTATGCCCGGATCCTGCAGCAGATCACGGGGGAGCGTCCCACCGTGGTGCTGTCCGACGAAGCCGCCGGGTCGAGCCGCATCAGCGCGTTCGCCGAGGACACCTCGCGCTGGATGGTCGCCGTCCGCATGGTGTCCGAAGGTGTCGACGTCCCACGGCTCTGCGTCGGCGTCTACGCCACGAGCGCGAGCACGCCGCTGTTCTTCGCCCAGGTGATCGGCCGCTTCGTGCGTGCCCGTCGCCGCGGTGAGACCGCGAGTGTCTTCCTGCCGAGCGTCCCCGGCCTGATGGCCCTCGCCGCCACCCTCGAGCTCGAGCGCGACCACGCCCTCGACCGCCCGAAGGACGCCGACGACGGCATGTACAACCCCGAAGACGCGATGGTCGCCGAGGCCAACAAGGAAGACCGCGCGTCCGAGAGCCTGCTCGAGGTCCAGCCGTTCGAGGCACTCGACTCGCAGGCGTCCTTCGACCGCGTCCTCTACGACGGCGGTGAGTTCGGCACCGGCGGCGAGGTCGGTTCCCTCGAGGAGCTCGACTTCATCGGCATCCCCGGGCTCCTCGAACCCGACCAGGTGCGCGACCTCCTGCGCGCGCGACAGGCGACGCAGGCGAAGCGCTCCAAGGGCCGCACGGCCAAGGACGGCATGCCGAAGCCGCCCGAGCCCGACCGCCCGATGTACATGACGATCAAGGAGCAGCGCACCGAGCTCGCCCGGCTCGTGTCGATCTGGTCCCGGCACTCGAACGAGCCGCACGGATCGATCCACGCCGAACTCCGGCGGATCAGCGGTGGCCCGGCCGTGGCGCAGGCGAGCATCGAGCAGATCCAGAAGCGCATCGACATCCTGCGCTCCCGCATCGGCGGGCGACGGTGACCGCGGCGTGATCGAGCCGGTCGACGATCGCACCTGGTACGTCAAGCGCGACCCCGAGGCGTCACCCGAGGCGATCATCGACCGCTTCGGCGGCGGCTACCGACTGCGCCGGTTCTCGCTCACCGAGTCCCGCCGCACCCCGCACGGGGTGTTCACCGGACCCGAGCTGGCCGAGACCGCGTGGTGGCGGCTCCGCGACAGGCCGCGGAACTCATGACGCGCCAAGCCAAAGTCCGGTAGACCGGAGGAATGGCAGACTCGATCCCTCACGTCCTCGTCCTCGGCGGCGGCTCCGCTGGCTACACCACGGTCAAGCAGCTCCAGAAGCACGCGGCCACGGTGCCCATGCGCATCACGCTCGTGGACCAGAACACCTACTACACGTACCTGCCGTTCCTGCCCGAGGTCGCCGGTGGCCACATCGCGCCGAAGGACGTCACCGTCGAGCTGCGCCGTGCACTGCGCAAGACCCGGGTGATCCAGGGCAAGGTCACCGCGATCTCCTCGGCGGACAAGACCGTCTCGATCGCGACCGCCGGCGGCGACGACCGCACCCTCGGCTACGACCACCTCGTCGTCGCCCTCGGTTCCGTCACCCGCACCTTCCCGACCCCCGGGCTCGAGGAGTACGGCGTCGGCTTCAAGAGCGTCGAAGAGGCCGCCTACGTGCGCGCCAAGCTCCTCGACAACATCGCGAAGGCCGCTGCCACCCGCGACGAGGACGAGCGTCGCCGTCTGCTGACCAGCGTCTTCGTCGGCGGTGGCTACACCGGCGTCGAGGCGATCGGTGAGCTCTTCGACGTGTCGCAGGCTGCCATCAAGACCTACCCGTCGCTCGCCGGTGAGCAGCCCCGCTGGGTGCTCATCGACGCCCTCGACCGCGTCGCGCCCGAGGTCGGCCCGGAGCTGTCCAAGTGGACGCTCGAGTCGCTCCGCGCCCGCGGCATCGACGTCCGCCTGAAGACCACCATGCCGAGCGCCGAGGGCGGTGTCGTCAAGTTCTCCGACGGCGACGAGTTCGCCACGGGCCTGCTCGTCTGGACCGCGGGCGTCAAGCCGAACCCGCTCCTCGACGCCTCCGACCTGCCGCGCGGGCCGAAGGGCCACCTCGCGGCGAACGCGAAGCTCCAGGTCGAGGCCGAGGACACCCACCAGGTCGTCGAGGGCGTCTGGGGTCTCGGTGACGTCGCGCAGGTGCCCGACCTGACCGCCGACAAGCAGCCGGCGTTCTACCCGCCGAACGCGCAGAACGCCGTGCGCCAGGCCGTGGTCGCCGCCGACAACATCGTCGCGACCATCACCGGCAAGCCGCTCGAGGAGTACCGCCACCCCTCCATCGGCACCGTCGCGTCGTACGGTGTCGGCAAGGGTGCCGCGAACATCAAGGGCATCAAGATGACCAACCTGCTCGCGTGGCTCGCGCACCGCGCGTACCACGTGTACGCGATGCCGACCCTGAACCGGAAGGCCCGCATCATCATCGGCTGGATCACCGGCGCGGTGTCCGGTCGCGACGCGACCTCCCTGATCAAGGAGACTGACCCGCGACGCAACTTCGTCGAGGCGTCGAAGAGCTAGACGCCCCCAAAGATCGGACGGGAGGCGCGGTGCCAGCTGGCACCGCGCCTCCCGTCCGTCTGTGCGGACGCCCACCGCTTGTCCGCCATCTGCGGTCCTGGGTCCGTTCCAACGTGGCGCGCGCCAGCGTGGACGCGACGAACGAGAGGAGCGTCCATGCGCGCCATGACGTACCGCGGCCCCTACCGGATCCGAGTCGAGGAGAAACCGGATCCCCGGATCGAGCACCCGAACGACGCGATCGTCCGGGTGGAACGGGCCGCGATCTGCGGGTCGGACCTGCACCTGTACCACGGCATGATGCCCGACACCCGGGTCGGGCACACGTTCGGCCACGAGTTCATCGGGGTGGTCGAGCAGATCGGCTCGTCCGTCGAGACCCTGTCGGTCGGCGACCGCGTGATGGTCCCGTTCAACATCTTCTGCGGCACGTGCTGGTTCTGCGCCCGCGGACTCTTCGCGAACTGCCACAACGTGAACCCGAACGCGACCGCGGTTGGCGGGATCTACGGGTACTCGCACACCACCGGCGGGTACGACGGCGGACAGGCGGAGCGCGTGCGGGTGCCGTTCGCCGACGTCGGACCGCAGGTGATCCCGGACTGGCTCGACGACGACGACGCCCTCCTCATGACGGACGCACTGAGCACCGGGTACTTCGGGGCGCAGCTGGCGTCGATCCGTGAGGGCGACACCGTCGTGGTGCTCGGTGCCGGGCCGGTCGGACTGTTCTCCGCGGCGTCGGCGTGGTTCATGGGAGCCGGTCGGGTGATCGTCGTCGACCAGCTCGAGTACCGGCTCGAGAAGGCCCGGAGCTTCGCGCACGCCGAGACGATCAACTTCGCCGAGGTCGACGACGTCGTGCTCGAGATGAAGAAGCAGACCGACTTCCTGGGTGCGGACAGCGTGATCGACGCGGTCGGAGCCGAGGCGGACGGCAACTTCACCCAGCAGGTCACCGCCTCGAAGCTGAAGCTGCAGGGCGGGTCCCCGACGGCGCTCAACTGGGCGATCGACGGTGTCCGCAAGGGCGGCACGGTCTCGGCGGTCGGCGCGTACGGGCCGATCCCGAGCGCGGTGAAGTTCGGTGACGCGATGAACAAGGGCGTCACGATCCACACGAACCAGGCGCACGTGAAGCGCCAGTGGCCGCGGTTGCTCGAGCACATCCAGGCCGGGCACTTCAAGCCGAGCGACATCATCACGCACCGCATCCCCCTCGAGCACATCGCCGAGGGCTACCACCTGTTCTCGTCCAAGCTCGACGGTTGCATCAAGACCGTCGTCGTGCCGTGAGGAGGCCCGACATGTCCGACCACACCCCGTACATCGCCGATCCACCCCGACGGGTGCCGTCGGCCGAGGAACTCCGTGCCCGCATCCCGGGGTGGGGGAGCGACCTCGACCCGGCGGACCGGCCGTCCGTCCCGAAGCTCTCGCGCGAGGCCGGTTCGGCCACCGGAGCCCACTGGGACCTCCCGCCGCAGCAGGACGGTGCGCACGGCCGGGAGCGCTCGATCGAGCACGCCCACGTGACGCCGGTGTTCGGCACCGCGCAGCCCCTGCACGGCGTCGCCGGGATCGTCCGGCGGTACGCCTACCGGCGGTTCAGCGAGGGGCGCCTGGCGCACTGGATGCTGCTCGTCGTCGGGGACCGCCTGGACGTCGCGACGCACCGGGTGACCGATGCGCTCCGGGGTCGGCCGGACCGGCTGATCAGCGAGACCGGCGTCGCGGCGGAGCGTGGGAACCACCCCGTTGCGTCGCGCCTGGGGTCGAGTCGGTCGGACTGGCGGCACCAGGTGCTCGACCCGGTGGTCGCGAACTGGGGCTGGCTGGCGGCGCTCGGCGCCGTGGTGCTGGTGGTGCGGCGGGTGCGCCGCTCGCGCTGACCGCGTGTGGTGCCGGGCTTGCACCTTGGTGCGGCGTTGCCCACTCGGTGCGACCTTGTTCCGTCACACGGAGTGCGCAACCTCGGACCGGCCCGCGACGCGCGTACGTTCCGGCCTGGAGGCGCGCTGCGGCCCCGCCCCGCGCCTCCAGTCCGCACGTCCCGTGTCCAGCCGCGTGTACGGACGCTGCACGGAGAACGCCCTGAGCGCAGCGAGGCGGCACGTGGTCGCCCTGAGCGCAGCGATGGCGGCACTCGCCGGGAAGCCACAACAGAAAATGCCCCCCGACCGAAAGGTCAGGGGGCACGCATTTCCTGTGTCCGAGAGGGGACTTGAACCCCTACGCCCTAATACGGGCACTAGCACCTCAAGCTAGCGCGTCTACCAATTCCGCCACCCGGACAGGGTGTCTGGTGTCTGTTTCCCGGGTTGAACCCGGCGTTCCTGCCGAGAGAAGACACTAGCACGGGTCTGAACGCGCGATGAACACGGTCGCGCATCCCGGGCGAGTCCTGCGCGCGCTGTCCCGGCGACGGGGTCGGTGCCGACCGATACCGTGGAGCCATGACGAACCCGGAGCCCTCCGAGCCGCAGTCCGTGCCCGAGCTCGAGGCCACCGCGGCGATCGCCCGCGACCTCATCCGCATCGACACGACGAACTGGGGCGAGGGGAAGTCCCGTGGTGAGACGGAGGCAGCCCACTACGTCGAGGACAAGCTCCGCGCGCTGGGTCTCGAGCCGCAGTTGTTCGAGTCGGAGCCGGACCGGGTGAGCGTCGTGGCGCGGGTGCCCGGTCGGAACCGTGACAAGCCGGCGCTCGTGGTGCACGGGCACCTCGACGTCGTGCCGGCCGACCCGGCGAACTGGTCGGTCGACCCGTTCGGTGGCGTGGTCAAGGACGGGTCGCTGTGGGGTCGGGGCGCCGTCGACATGAAGAACATGGACGCGATGATGCTCACGTCGCTGGCCGACGTCATCGAGCAGCACGGTGCGCCGGAGCGTGACCTGGTGATCGCGTACTTCGCCGACGAAGAGGCCGGGGGAGTCCTGGGGTCCCACCACGTGGTCGACCAGCACCCGGAGGTCTTCGCGGGGGCGTCGGCGGCGATCAGCGAGGTCGGCGGGTACTCGATCACGCTCGGTGACCGTCGCGCCTACCTGTTGCAGACCGGCGAGAAGGCGCTCATGTGGGTGAAGCTGATCGCGCGCGGCACCGCTGCCCACGGCTCGCACGTGATCTGTGACAACGCCGTGACGAAGCTCGCGGCGGCGGTCGCCCGGATCGGCAGCGAGGAGTGGCCCGTCCGGCTCTCGGCCACGACGGACGCGATGGTGGCCGAGGTGGCGCGGTTCCTCGGGGTCGACCCGACGGTGACCGGCCCGGACGAGGTCGCGCTGGCCACCGGCTCGGCGTCGCGGTTCATCCACGCCGCGCTGCACACCACGTCGAACCCGACGGTGCTGACGGCCGGCTACAAGCACAACGTCATCCCCGACACCGCCGAGGCCCTGGTGGACATCCGCTGCCTGCCGGGTGACGAGGAGACCGTGCTCGAGCGGGTGCGGGAGCTCGCCGGGCCCGACGTCGAGGTGGTCATGTCGTTCCGCGACATCGGCCTCGAGCAGGACTTCGGCGGCCCGCTGGTCGACGCCGTCCGCGACGTCCTCGGCCGGCACGACCCGGGCGCACCGGTCCTGCCGTACCTGCTGTCCGGCGGCACCGACAACAAGGCGCTCTCGACGCTCGGCATCGCGGGGTACGGGTTCGTGCCGCTGCAGCTGCCGGCCGGTGTCGACTTCCCCGCGATGTTCCACGGCGTCGACGAGCGGGTGCCGCTCGACTCGCTGGCGTTCGGTCGGCGGGTGCTGGGCGACCTGCTCGCCACGTACTGATATTGTTCATGGTCGCCGTCGTGGCGGTGCCCTGACCGACCTCCCCCCGAAAGGCCCGTGCGATGCACATCCTCGAGGCGATCTTCCTCGGCTTCGTCCAGGGGCTCACCGAGTTCCTGCCCGTGTCCTCCAGCGCGCACCTGCGCATCGTGGGGCTCTTCCTGCCCGACGCGAAGGACCCCGGTGCGGCCTTCACCGCCGTGACGCAGCTCGGCACCGAGACCGCGGTGCTCATCTACTTCTGGAAGGACATCACCCGGATCATCGGGCGGTGGTTCCGGTCGGTGGTCAAGCGTGACGTGCCGAAGGGCGACCCCGACGTCCGGCTCGGCTGGCTGGTGATCCTCGGCACGATCCCGATCGGGGTCGCCGGGCTCCTGCTCAAGGACTCGATCGAGACCACGTTCCGGTCCCTCTGGATCGTCGCGATCGTCCTCATCGTGTTCGGTGTCGTGCTCGGCGTGCTCGACCGTGTCGGCCGCAAGGAGCGCCGGATCGAGCAGATGACGTTCCGCGGTGGTCTGCTCATCGGCCTGGCGCAGATGCTCGCCCTGGTGCCCGGTGTGTCCCGTTCCGGTGCGACGGTGTCGATGGGCCTCGCCCTCGGGTACACCCGCCCGGCGGCCGCGCGCTTCGCGTTCCTGCTCGCGATCCCGGCGGTGTTCCTGTCCGGGTTCTACGAGGCCGCGACGAGCCTCGGCGACCACGGCTCGCCGTTCGGACTCGCCGACACGCTCATCGCGACCGTCGTCGCGTTCGTGGTCGGGTTCGTCGTGATCGCGGCGTTCATGAACTACATCAGCAAGCGCAGCTTCATGCCCTTCGTCGTTTACCGGATCGCACTCGGTATCGTGCTCATCGTGTTGTTGTCGCTCGGAGTGATCCAGCCGTGAGGGCCTGGCAGGCCCCATCCGTCCCCGACGTCCCCGGCGCCGCGCCCCGACCGGTCGTCCACGACACCGCAACGGGCAAGCCGGTGGACCCCGCCCGCGACGAGGACCGTGCCGCGCTGTACGTCTGCGGCATCACGCCGTACGACGCCACGCACCTCGGCCACGCGGCGACCTACCTGGCGTTCGACACGCTCGGCCGCGCCTGGCGTGACGCGGGGCTCGACGTCGAGTACGCGCAGAACGTCACCGACGTGGACGACCCGCTGCTCGAGCGTGCCGCCCGCGACGGCGTCGACTGGCGTGCCCTGGCGGCTGAGCAGGTCGACCTGTTCCGCCGCGACATGGAGTCGCTGCGGATCCTGCCGCCGGACGACTTCGTGGCCGTCACCGACGAGGTCGAGCGCGTCGCCGAGGCGGTCTCGTTCCTGCAGGAGTCCGGCTACGCGTACGAGGTCCCGACGGACGGCGCCGAGGGCGACGACCTGTACTTCGACGTGAACCGCCCCACCGACGCATGGACCCTCGGTGACGAGAGCGGCCTGGACCGCGAGACGATGCTCGCCCTCGCAGCCGAACGCGGCGGCGACCCGGATCGTCCGGGCAAGCGCGACCCGCTCGACCCGCTGCTGTGGCGCGCCGCGCGTGACGGTGAGCCAGCCTGGGACACCGAGATCGGCCCCGGTCGCCCCGGCTGGCACATCGAGTGCAGCGTCATCGCCGGTGACCGCCTCGGGCTGCCGATCAGCGTGCAGGGCGGCGGGAGCGACCTGGTCTTCCCGCACCACGAGATGAGCGCCGGGCACGCTGCTGCCCTCGCGCACCAGCCCCTCGCGAACGCGTTCGTGCACACCGGGATGATCGCCTACCAGGGCACGAAGATCTCGAAGTCGCTCGGCAACCTCGTCACCGTGCGCGGGCTGCTCGACGACGGCGCCGACCCCCGTGCCATCCGGCTCGCGCTGCTGTCGCACAAGTACTCCGACGACTGGGAGTGGTTCGACACCGAGCTGACGAGCGCCCAGACGCGGCTCGCCGGCTGGGACGCCTGGGCCTCGGGATCCTCCGCCGGGCACGCCGACGACGCGGCGGACGTCGCGGCACGCATCCGCGCGCGGGTCTCCGACGACCTGGACACCCCCGGTGCCGTCGCCGCGGTCGACACGGCGATCGCCGGTGGCACGGCGTGCACGCCGGAGCTCATCGACCTGATCGACGCGCTGCTCGGCATCCGCCTGGCCTGACCTGCGCTGACGCGACACGCCGTATGCCCGGCGACGAGGGGTCAGAAACTGTCGCGCGGGCGGGCCGCAGCCGACAGTTTGCGACCACTCGCCGGACGTGAGCGGGGTGTCGTGACGGTTCGCGGTCGCCGGACGGGAGGCCCGTGGCGGGGCCGACACGCGCCTCCCGTCCGCCGTGTGGTCGGGACACGTCGCGTGCGTGCCGCCGAGGGGTCAGGAACTGTCGCCCGGGCGGGCCGCAACCGACAGTTCGCGACCACTCGCCGGCCGTGAGCAGGAGTGTCGTGACCGCGCGGTGAGTGGTCGCGACACGTCGCGTGCGTGCCACCGAGGGGTCAGGAACTGTCGCCCGGGCGGGCCGCAGCCGACAGTTTGCGACCACTCGCCGGACGTGAGCGGGGTGTCGTGACGGTTCGCGGTCGCCGGACGGGAGGCCCGTGGCGGGGCCGACACGCGCCTCCCGTCCGCCGTGTGGTCGGGACACGTCGCGTGCGTGCCGCCGAGGGGTCAGGAACTGTCGCCCGGGCGGGCCGCAACCGACAGTTCGCGACCACTCGCCGGCCGTGAGCAGGAGTGTCGTGACCGCGCGGTGAGTGGTCGCGACACGTCGCGTGCGTGCCACCGAGGGGTCAGGAACTGTCGCCCGGGCGGGCCGCAGCCGACAGTTTGCGACCACTCGCCGGACGTGAGCGGGGTGTCGTGACGGTTCGCGGTCGCCGGACGGGAGGCCCGTGGCGGGGCCGACACGCGCCTCCCGTCCGCCGTGTGGTCGGGACACGTCGCGTGCGCGCCGCCGAGGGGTCAGGAACTGTCGCCCGGGCGGGCCGCAGCCGACAGTTCGCGACCACTCGCCGCACGCCCCAGACGGACAGGAGGCACGGTGCCAGCCGGCACCGTGCCTCCTGTCCGTCAGCGGGTGACGGCTACTGCTGGGGCCGCCACGGCCCCTCGCCACCGGCGGTGCCGCCGTCCTTGCCGTCCTTGCGCTCACGGCGACGGAGGTACTGCTCGAACTCCTGCGCGATGGCGTCACCCGAGGCCTCGGGGGAGTCGACCGTGTCGCGCGCCTGCTCGAGCTGCCCGATGTAGGACGCCATGTCCTCGTCGTCGGCGGCGAGGGCGTCGATGCCCTCTTCCCACTCGGTGGCGTCGTCGAGCAGCGAGCCACGGGGCACCGTGACGTCAGTGAGCTCCTCGATCTTGTCGAGCAGCGAGAGCGTGGCCTTGGGCGAGGGCGAGTTGTGCACGTAGTGCGGCACCGAGGCCCACAGGGACAGCGTGGTCAGGCCGGCCTTGTCCATCGCGTCGGCGAGGACCCCGAGGATGCCGGTCGGGCCCTCGTACGAGGACTTGTCGACGTCGAAAGCGGCGCGGACACCGGCGTTCTCGCTCGACACGAACACCGAGATCGGCCGGGTGTGCGGGACGTCGGCGAGCATCGCACCGACGAAGACGACGGCGTCGATCGAGTAGACGTCCGCCAGGTCGATGATCTCCGAGCAGAAGCCCCGCCAGGTGCGCGAGGGTTCCGGGCCGACGAGGACGAAGACGTCACGGTCGGTGGGGGAGCCGGTGGCGCCGATGACCGGACGACCCTCGGCACCGGGGCCGTGCAGCACGATCCGGGGCCACTGCACACCGCGGTCGCCGTTGTCGTCGGTGCCGACGGTGGGCCGGTTGAACTGGTAGTCGACGTACCGCTCACCGTCGAGCTCACGCAACTCGTCGAGGCCGAGCGACTCGACGATGCGACGCGCCAGACCGCTCGCGGCCTCGCCGGCGTCGTTCCAGCCCTCGAAGGCGACGACGAGCAAGCGACCGTCGCTGAAGGGGGAGTGCTGTGGCACGGAGCGGACCTCCTGGTGGTGGAGCGGAGCGGGGCGGGAGCGATGCCCCCGGCCGGACACGATTCAGGCATCCACTGTAGGCCCAGGGGGTGTCGGCGCACGCGCGCGTCCGCGCCCAGCGGAACGGCCCCGGTAGACTCGTCGCCCGTGACCGCGCATCCTCCTGCCCTCGTCCCGCCCGCAGCCGTGCTGTGGGACATGGACGGCACGATCATCGACACCGAGCCGATCTGGCAGCGGTCCCAGGTCGACCTGACGAACCGCTACGGCGCCGAGTGGACCCACGAGGACGGCCTGTCCCTGGTCGGGTCCGGCCTCGAGCGCTCCGGTGAGCTCCTGCGCGCCAAGGGCGTCGACATGGAGGTCGAGGAGATCATCCAGTGGATGACCGACTACGTCATGGAGCACCTGCGCGCCGGTGAACTGCCCTGGCGGCCGGGTGCCCGCGAGCTCGTCGAGGAGCTCCACGCCCGCGGCATCCCGACCGCCCTGGTCACGATGTCCCGTCGCAAGATGGCGCTCGTCGCCGCCGAGGCCCTGGGCGAGCGCGGCTTCCGCGTCGTCGTGGCCGGCGACGACGTCGACCGCCCGAAGCCGTTCCCGGACGCGTACCTGTCCGCCGCGGCGCAGCTCGGCGTCGAGCCCACCGCGTGCGTCGCGATCGAGGACTCCGCCACCGGTGTCGCGTCGGCCGTCGCCTCCGGCGCCGTCACGGTCGCCGTCGAACACATCGTCCCGCTGTCCGAGATCGCCGGCGGCGACGTGCACCTGACCACCCTGGCGGGCGTCGACGTCGACCGTCTGGTCGAGTTGACGACGCCGGCACTGGCCGCACGGGCTGCGCACTCTGGAGGCGCGGTGCCGGACCCGGCGCACGCTGCGGACACCGAAGGGGTCACCCGATGAGCCACACCGACGACGCACGCGACGAGGCGGACGCGAGCAGCGCCTCCAGTCCGACCGCGGATCCGACCGCAGCCCTCCCGCACACCGCGGGCGGCGCACCGCACACGCCGCCGCGCGGCCCGTTCCGGGCCGGCGACCGCGTCCAGCTGACCGGTCCGAAGGGCAAGCTCACGACGCTGTCGCTCGAGACCGCGGGTGAGTACCACACGCACCGCGGGGTGCTCCGGCACGACGACGTCATCGGCCAGCCCGACGGCTCCGTCATCCGGGCGAGCACCGGTGACGAGTACCTCGCGCTCCGTCCGCTGCTCAACGACTACGTGATGTCGATGCCGCGTGGCGCCGCGATCGTCTACCCGAAGGACGCGGCGCAGATCGTGGCCTTCGCGGACGTCTTCCCCGGGGCCCGCGTGGTCGAGGCCGGCGTCGGCTCGGGGGCGCTGTCGCTGTTCCTGCTCCGCGCGATCGGCCCGACCGGGCAGCTGCAGTCGTTCGAGCGCCGCGAGGAGTTCGCGGCGATCGCGAAGGGCAACGTCGGCACCTTCCTCGGCGCAGTCCCGGACAACTGGTCCGTCACCGTCGGTGACCTGGTCGAGTCGCTGCCCGACGCGACCGAGCCGCAGAGCGTCGACCGGGTCGTGCTCGACATGCTCGCGCCGTGGGAGTGCGTGGACGCAGCGGCCGACGCCCTCGTGCCCGGCGGACTCATCGTCTGCTACGTCGCGACCGTCACGCAGCTGTCCCGCACGGCCGAGGCCCTGCGCGACACCGGGCGCTTCACCGACCCGATGCCGAGCGAGACCCTGGTGCGCACCTGGCACGTCGAGGGCCTCGCCGTCCGCCCGGACCACCGCATGGTCGGGCACACCGGATTCCTCGTCACGGCACGACGCCTGGCCGACGGCACCGTGCTGCCGAACCTGAAGCGCCGCGCTGGCAAGGCGGAGTTCTCGGACGAGGACATCGAGGCCTGGACCCCCGGCGCCGTGGGCGAGCGGGCGACGAGCGACAAGAAGCTCCGCAAGGTCGCCCGGCAGTCGGCGGCGCAGGCGCGCAAGGTCGCTGCGGCCGAGGCGTCGTCGGCGGCGGATGGTGCTGCGGCGCCGTCCGAGGGCGCTGTGACTCCGTCGGATGCCGCTGCGGCTCCGTCCGGGGCCGTCGAGGACGAACGGTAGGCTGACGGCGTGCCCGTCCTGCATCGAACGGAAAGAGGGTCCGTGCGCACCATCCCCGCACTCCTGGTCACCATCGGTCTCGCGGTGTCCCTCACCGCCTGCGCCTCGAACGGTGCCGGCACCACGCCCTCGAGCTGTGCCGCTCCCGGCGCCGCGTCCGAAGCGGTGACCGCCACCGGCAAGTTCGGCTCGGAGCCGAAGGTCAACGTGCCGAAGGGCCTGACCACCAAGGGCACCCAGGTGTCCGTGCTGCAGCAGGGTTCCGGTCGCACGATCGACGACGGCACCCCCGTCCTGGTCGAGTACACCCTGGTCGACGGCTCCACGGGGCAGGTCGCCCAGACGAGCGGCTACTCGGGCCAGACGGCACCGATCACCGCCGGTGCGAGCAACTACGGGGCCCTCGGCGCCTCGCTGCAGTGCGCCCGCGTCGGCGACCGCCTGGCGGTGGCCCTGCCGAAGAGCGCCCTGAGCAGCACCGGCGGCACCGCTGGCAGCTCGTCGTCGAAGAAGACCGAGGACGCCGTCATCGCCGTCATCGACGTCAAGCGCGCGTTCGACGCCCGTGCCACCGGCACCCCGCAGCTCGCCGGCGACAAGATGCCGGCCGTGGTGCTCGCACCCTCCGGCGCCCCCGGCATCACGATCCCGTCGTGGAGCGCGCCGAAGTCGAACGAGACGCACCTGCTCCGCAAGGGCGACGGTCGCGAGCTCACCGCGAAGGACACCGCGGTCATCAAGTACACCGCCGTCACCTGGGGTGCCGACCCGTCCGTCGCCGGCTCCAGCTGGACCGACGGTTCCGGCGCGCAGGCCATCCCGCTCACCAAGGGCCAGGTCGACGAGGGCGTCCGGTCCGCCATCGTCGGGCACCACGTCGGCGACCAGGTCCTGGCCATCGTCAACCAGCAGGGGACCGCGTACGCGTACGTGATCGACGTCCTCGGGGCGATCTCGAACTGACCCGGTCCGACCGTCCACGGACCGCGGCGCGGGTGCACTCCGGTGCACCCGCGCTGCCGTAGGATCGGCTCGTGCCAGCGACCCGTGTGCCCCGTGTGCCCGCCGAGGAGCGGCTGTTCAGCCTCGTGCTCGCGCTGCTCTCGACGGAGTCCGGGCTGACCAAGGCCGAGATCCTGGCCAACGTGCAGGGGTACCGGCAGCGGTTCTCGACCGGTGGCGACAACGCCTCGCTCGAGCGCCAGTTCGAACGCGACAAGGACGACGTCCGCGAGCTCGGCATCCCCCTCGAGACCATCGAGACCCCGGGTGCCGCGGGCAACAACCAGACGCTCCGGTACCGGATCCCGAAGGGTGAGTACGACCTGCCCGTCGACGTCCGCTTCACCCCGGACGAATCCGCGCTGCTGTCCCTGGCCGCGATGGCCTGGCGCGAAGGCGCACTGTCCGCCGACTCCCGCCGTGGCCTGCTGAAGGTCCGCTCGGCCGGCGCCGAGGACGACGACGGTGCTCTGCAGCTCGGGGTCGATGCGTACGCCCCGCGGCTCCGGGCTCGGGATGCGTCCTTCGAGCCGCTCCGTTCCGCGCTCGATCGCGGCGCCGCAGTTCGCTTCGACTACATCACCCCGGGGCAGCACGACGCCCGTCGGCGCGAAGTGGCTCCACTCGCCCTGGTGCAGCACGGCGGCCGTTGGATGCTCGCCGCCCACGAGTTCGCGACGGACTCGGACAAGAACTACCTGCTGGCCCGCATCGTCGGACCCGTCACCCAGTACGAGGTCGGGCAGCACACCGCTCCCGTCGGCGCGGGGGAGCGCACCCTCGCCGAGCTCGAGCGGATCTGGGCCGAGCGCACCGCGCGCATCGCCGTGACGCCGGGTTCCGACGCCGAACGCCGACTCACCCGTCGCCGCGACACCGAGACCGACGCCGACGGCGCGCTCGTGCTGCACCACGTCGACCCGCAGATCCTCGCCGAGGAACTCGCCGCCTTCGGGCCCGAGGTCCGGGTGCTCGAGCCCGACGACCTGCGGTCGCGGGTCGACGAGCGCCTCCGTGCACTCGTGCGCGACCACACCGACGACGACCCTGCAGCAGCCCCCGGAGAGGACCCCGTTCGTGGCTGACGCCCAACCCCTGCAGGCGCAGGACAAGCTCGCGTTCCTGCTCGCCCTGGTGCCGTACCTGATCGACCGCGAGCGGGTCTCGGTGGCCGAGGCCGCTCGGCACTTCGGTGTGCCCGAGGCCCGCATCCGGCGTGCCGTCGAACTCATCGCGGTGTCCGGGGTTCCCGGCGAGACGATGCAGTACCAGCACGGCGACCTGTTCGACATCGCGTGGGACGACTTCGACCAGAACGACATGATCGTGCTGACCAACCTCGTGGCGATCGACGACTCACCGCGGCTGTCGGCTCGTGAGGCGTCGGCGCTCATCGCTGGTCTGCAGTACCTGTCCGCGCTGCCCGAGGCCGCCGACCGTGACGCGATCCGCGCGCTGATGGCCAAGCTCTCCCGCGGAGCCGGGGGAGCGGCGTCGACCGTCGCCGTCGGGCAGGACCTGCACGACGTCGCCCTCGCCACCATCCGCCGGGCGATGTCCGACGGCCGCGGCCTGGTCTTCGAGTACGCCGGACCGCGCACCCAGGGCGGCACCCGACGGGTCGACCCGCTCCGGGTCGAGTCCATCGACACCGACTGGTACCTGCGCGCGTGGGACCTCGACCGGCAGGCGCTCCGGACGTTCCGGCTCGACCGGATGTCCGAGGCCCGGGTCGACGACCGCGCGGCCGAGAAGACCATCGACCAGGTCGTCATCCCGGACACGCTGTTCCAGCAGGCCGCCGACGACGTCATCGTCACGGTGGAACTCGACTCGACGTCGCTGCCCCTGGTCGCCGACTTCCTGTCCGACACCGCCGACGCGCCCGACTCCGACGGCCGTGTGCGCATTCGGCTCGCGGCGTCGCACGGGTTCGACGGCGTGGTCCGGCTCGTTGCCGGGTTGCCTGGTCGTGCCGTGGTGCTCGACCCGCCAGCGGCCCGTGACGCTGTGCGCGACTTCGCGGCCGCGGCCCTCGCCGCCGGCTGACGTCTGCCGCTGCGGCCCGTCCGAGCGCTGCACGTTCCGACCGGGTACGCCCGATCCCGCCAGGTATGCCTGATCTCGCCAGGTACGCCTGATCTCGCACGGTGGACCTCGGGTACCTGGTGGTTCCGGGCGTACCTGGTGTGATCTTCCGACCCGGTATGCCCGTTCCCGCCAGGTACGCCCGAACTCGCCAGGTAAGCCCGATGTCGCACGGCACGCCCGATCCCGCACGGTGAAGCTCGGGTAGCTGGTGGTTCCGGGCGTACCTGGTGTGTTGATCCGACCAGGTATGCCCGATCTCGCCAGGTATGCGCGAGCACGCACGGTGGACCTCGGGTACCTGGTCGTTCCGGGCGTACCTGGTGTGTAGCTCCGACCAGGTATGCCCGATCTCGCCAGGTATGCCCGATCTCGCCAGGTATGCCCGATCTCGCCAGGTACGCCCGATCTCGCCAGGTACGCCCGATCTCGCCAGGTGCGCCCGATGGCGCACGGTGTGCCCGAACTCGCAGGTACGCCCGATCTCGCACGGCGGACCTCGGGTACCTGGTCGTTCCGGGCGTACCGGGTCGGAAGATCGCGCCAGATGATCCCCACACGACCGGCTAGGCGCGGGCCGGCGGGCGCGAGC
>NZ_QKSX01000026.1:0-31395 GCF_003234305.1 Curtobacterium sp. MCLR17_055 | reverse complement strand
GGGTTGCGCTGGGTGGGGGTTGCGCTGGCTGGTGGGGCTCGCGTTACCTGGTCGAATCGGGCGTACCGGGTGATTTCGGGCGTACCGGGGCGAAAGTTCCGACCAGGTACGCCCGTTTCCACATTCCATCGCGGGCGTTCTGGGAAGGAACGCCCGCTCGTGTTCCCCGTGTCGCGCTACGCTTCGCTCGTCGTTGTGAGAAGGGGGAGCGCGATGGTGCTCAGTTGGTCCGCGTTCGGTGAGCTCGAGGGTCCGGGGGAGTCGGGGATGCCCGACCTGTTCGACGGCTGGTTCGGCATCGCGTTCGGGGTCGTCGCCGCGTTGGCGATCCTCACGACCCTGACGATCGTCATCCTGGCGCTCTACCGCGGCAAGCGGATGGCCGACCGCGGTCAGAACCCGCTCACCATGCAGGAGGACATCGCGTACCAGGCGATGCAGAGCCGCACGTTCGCACCGGACAAGCCACTCGAACAGCGGCTCGCCGAACTCGACGACCTGCACGCCCGCGGCGTGATCTCCGACGAGGAGCACCGCAGCGCCCGAGCCGAAGCGCTGCGTGGACGATGATGGCCTCCGAAGAAGTGCACAACCCCCTGATCCCGCCGGTCTACGACCTCGTCTGGACCCTGCTGATGGCGCTCATCGTCATCGCGGTCATCGTCGCCGTGTGCATCGCGGTCGTCCGCAGTCGGCGCCCGCACGGCGCCCGTCGGAGCTCGCCGGAACAGCGGCTCCTCGAACTCGACGAGCTGCACGCCCGCGGGGTCATCACCGACGACGAGCGTCGAGCCGCGCGGGCCGAGGCCCTGCGCGGTTAGCCTGGTCGGGTGCTGCTGCCGACGGACCTGCTCGGGGTGTGGGACCTGCACCGCACCGTGCACGACCACCGTGCCGGGGCCACGGGGAGCGTCACCGGGACCACCACCCTGACCCGGGTCAGCGACGACGAGGTGCGCTGGGACGAGTCGGGCGTGATGACCTTCGACGGCCGGACGACCCCGGTGTCACGGACCCTCGTCCTGCGGCGGACGAGTACCGGCGGGGCGCACCGCGCCGACGGCGGCTGGACCGTGCACTTCTCCGACGGTCGAGTGTTCCACGACTGGGTCTGGGGCACGAGCGTCGCCCACGCCTGCACCCCGGACGACTACACGGGTGCCTTCGACGGCGACGAAGACCGCTGGACGGTGCGGTGGGAAGCGCGCGGCCCGGCGAAGGACTACCGGCTGGACAGCGTCCTCACCCGACCCCGGTCGTGACCCGGGGTCGGCGGTCACCGCCAGACTGGGGGCATGGCACGCTCCTCCGGCACCGACGCCCCGCGCATCACCCTGACCGAACCGACGAACCTCGAGGACTGGGTGCCAGCACCCGGTGACGTCCTGACGGGTGACCGCATCGAGGGCAAGCGCATCGACGTCCTCGACCTGGCCGGCGAGCGACTGCCCGACCTGGAGATCGAGGAGTGCGTCATCGACACGTTCCGGGGCGACGACGCGGACTTCCGTGGGCTCCGGGTCCGTGACTCGATCATCGACTCGCTCGACGCCCCGATCCTGCGGGCGTCGAGCAGCACGTGGCGCGAGGCCCGGGTCTCCGGCGGGCGCGTCGGCTCGGCGGAGCTGTACGACTCCGGGCTGAACGGCGTGGAGTTCGTCGGCATGAAGTTCGGGTTCGTGAACCTGCGCGGGTCGACGATCACCGACGTGGTGTTCCGCGACTGCGTCATCGACGAGCTCGACATCGCCGACGCGAAGCTGCTGCGGGTGTCGTTCGACGGCAGCAGCATCCGCGCCGCCGAGGGGTCGAACACCCGCATCGACCACGTGGACCTGCGCGGAGCGGACCTCGATCGGGTCGAGCGGCTCGAGGGGTTCCGCGGGGCCACGATCGGGGCCGACCAGCTGTACACGCTCGCACCGCTGCTGGCAGCACAGGCCGGCTACCGCGTCGACTGACCGAGCCCGGGTTTCGCGCTCACCGACACTCCACGCCCACCCGGCCCCGCGAACTGTCGCTCAGCGCGAAACATCGGCCGCGCCGACGCCCGCACCGGCGCCCGAAACAGCGCCGACCCCGGCCAGCGCCGCCGCCAGGTCGGCCTGCACCAGGTCGCCGTGCACTGCCGCGCCCGTCTGGGTGCCGGCCGCCGCCGACGCGATGACCGTCGCCATCGGGGCCGTCACGTTGCCGGCTGCGTAGACCCCGCGCACGGCGGTCTGCCCGGCGGCGTCCACGGTCAGCGCCGTCGCGAACCGGTGGTCGCCCATGAACTGGTCGGTGGCGGCGAGGCCGAGCCCGGACAGGAACGCCACCCGCGCTTCGGGCCGGCTGGCCGTGGCCAGGGCATCGAGCTCGACGAACGACCCGTCGCCGAGCCGGACCCCGGTCAGCCGGTCACCCTCGGAGACCACGGCGGCGACCGGTCCCTGAACCACCGAGACGCCGCGGGCCGCCAAACCGGCCAGGGTGGTGTCGTCCATCAGGGCCGGCTCGGTCAGGAACACGATCACCCGATCGCTCAGCGCCCGGAACATGAGCGCGTGGTGTGCGCCGTTCGGCGTCGTGACGAGGACCCCGATCCGCTGGTCGCGGATCTCCCACCCGTGGCAGAACGGGCAGTGCACGACCCCGCGCCCCCACTGCTCGGCCAGGCCCGGGACCTCCGGCAGGACGTCCACGGCGCCGGAGGCGACGACCAGCCTGCGCGACGTGACGACCTCGCCCGAGTCCAGCGTGACCGAGAAGCCGACCGGGTCGTGACCGTCACCGGTCGTGGCGGACGTGGCCACGATCCTCCCGGCCGTGACCTGGACGCCGTAGGCGGCGACCTCGTCGCGACCGATGCGGACCAGCTCGGTGGGCGCGACGCCCTCGTGGCCGAGGTAGTTGTGCGCGCCGGCCGCCGGGGCGTTGCGGGGCTCGCCGGAGTCGACGACGAGCACCGAACGCCGTGAGCGGCCGAGGATGAGGGCGGCGGAGAGGCCGGCGGCCGAGCCGCCGATGACGATGACGTCGAAGTGTGCAGGCATGCGCTGATCATGCGGCGGATCGAGCGTGAACAGCAACGAAGTTTGCCGCTGTGGCAACATGTCCGCCATGGGACACGGCAGCCAGGACGCGACCGCCCCGCGCACGACCGCCGAGGTCGTCGACGGGGTCGGCCCCCGACTGCGCGCGCTGCGTGCCCACCGCGACGTCACGCTCGCCGCGCTGTCCGAGCAGACGGGGGTCTCGGTGAGCACGCTGTCGCGGCTCGAGTCTGGGCAACGGAAGCCGACGCTGGAACTGCTGCTGCCCCTCGCCCGGGCGTACCAGGTGCCCCTCGACGACCTGGTCGGCGCGCCGCAGACCGGCGACCCGCGCGTGCACATGAAGCCCGAGGTGCACGGCGGCCGCGTCGTCGTGCCGCTGACGAAGCGGACCGGTGGGGTGCGCTCGTTCAAGCAGCTGTTCCCGCCGAACACCCCGGGTGGGGAGCCGTCGCTCAAGACGCACGAGGGCTACGAGTGGCTCTACGTGCTGTCCGGGCGGCTGCGGTTGGTGCTGGGGGAGCACGACCTCGACCTCGGACCCGGTGAGGTCGCCGAGTTCGACACCCACACCCCGCACTGGATGGGCAACGTGACCGACTCCGTCACCGAGGTGCTGTGCCTGTACGGGCCGCAGGGTGAGCGGGCGCACGTGCGGTCTCGACCCGCCCGGTGACCCCCTGCGTCAGTCCGTGAAGACGTTCGCCACGACGTCGTCGAGCAGATCGGTCGTCTCGATGTTCGACTGCTGGATGTGGATGCCGATGTTGCCCCGGGTGAAGTACGTGTCGCCGTCCGTGACCGGGTACTGCGAGTTCTTCGAGACCTTCTGGCACAGGGACCCGTCGGACTCGTCGCCGCAGTCGTAGCCCTTCGCGCTGAGCTGCTCGAGCGCGTCGCGGGCTGCGGTCGGGTCGACGGCGTCGACCGCGATGGACAGGTACGAGATGTCGGCCTGCGGCTCCCGCCACACGCAGTACAGGCGCTTGCCGTCGCCCTGCAGCGCCGGGGTGAACGAACTCTTCGGGATCGCGATCGGGTCGCCGACCACCGACGGGTCGTTGAGCGGTGCCGACGCGAACGCCTTGTCCCACTTGCCAGGGGTGATCAGGTCGGTGCAGCTGGCCGGGACGGTGGCGGTGTCGTCGCTCGGGGCCCCGGTGTCGGAGGGGCTCGGAGCGGTCGTGGTGTCGGTCGGGCTCGGTGCCGTCGTCGGGTCGGCTGCGGTGGTCGCGGTGTCGCTCGCGGGTCCGGCCGGTCCGGCCTGGGCGCAGCCGGTCAGGGTGAGGCCCGCCGCCAGCAGGGCAGCGAGCGTGATCGTGTGGCGCATGGTTCCCCTTCGTCCAGTCGCGTCAGGTCGTGACCGTCGCTCACGAACGTACCGACCGGGGGCCGCGGTGGCTGAGACCGTCACCGATTCGTTGTCCCCCGACCCCGTCGGTCAGCGGCTGCGCCACCACCGCCGCGACCGCGACTGCGATCGCAGCCGTCGCGCCCACCGGCGCACCGGGTTCGCCCGCCGACCGTTCACGCGGAACGTGTGGAAGGCGCGTCGCGTCCGCACCCAGACGGACGGGAGGCCCGCCAACGGTCGCGCGGACACCTGCACCGTGAGCACGGGGTCGGCCACCACCCGCCAGGCCGGGTCGAGCTGCATGCTCAGGTCGACGTCGTCGTGCACCTCGGCGTCGTCGCGGTGCGCTCGCCCACCGACCGCGGCCCAGGTCGACCGGCGCATCGCCATGGCGGACCCGAACAGCGGCGGACGCCCGAGCGCGCTCCACATCAGGACGAAGTACGGGCCCATGTACACGGCGTTCCACAGTCGGCGCACCACGGCGCCACCGTTCCGCGGCCGGCCCGGACCGGTGACCGCGACGACCTCGGGGTCGGCGAGCAGCCGGACCGCGTCGGCGATCCACGACGGCGGTGGGACGGAGTCGGCGTCGAGCCGCACGACGACGTCGCCGGACGCACGGTCGTAGCCGCGCGCCGAGGCCCGGGCGATCCCGCGCACCGGCTCCGTGAGCACGACCGCGCCGGCGTCCCGGGCGATCGCCGCGCTGTCGTCGGTGCTGCCGTTGTCGACCACGACGACCTCGTCGGCGGGCCGGGTCTGGGTCGCGAGGGCGGCGAGGCACCGCCGCAGGTGCACGGCGTCGTCCCGCACGGGGATCACGACCGAGACACGGAGCACCCGTCGATCCAACCGGCTGTCGCCTGTGCGGATTACCGGACCGCGTTTCCCGGTGATCCTGGGACCGGACCAAGAGGGCACGGCGCAAGTTCGTTGCGAAACGCCCCCGGTGCACGCCGGGGACGACGACAACCGGAAGGCCGACCATGACCACGAACCCACCCGGGAACGACTCCGGGACGCCCATCCACGACCGCACCGCAGCCTCCGAGGGGCACGAGGTCGCCCCCGGCGTGACCGTGCCGTCGTACGCCAGCGGTACCCCCGCCGCGCGACCCACCGACCCCGGTGCGCCCCAGACCTACGACCCGTACGGCGACAGCGCCGCCGAGGTGCCGTTCGACGCACCCCTCGACGCCGTCCCGGCCGACGAGCAGCTCCCCGCCGTCCCGTCCGCGGCATCCGCCGGCAGCGTTGGTGGCTCCGGCAGCACCGGCAGCGGCTCCGGCTCCGGCAGCACCGGCAGCGGCTCCGGCTCCGGCAGTGACTCGGGCAGCGGCTCCGGCAAGGCCGACGCGGCCAAGGGCGCCGCGCAGGACGTCGCCGGCGACGCCAAGGAGCAGGCCGCGAACGTCGCGGGCACCGCCAAGGAGCAGGCGTCGAAGGTCGCCTCCGAGGCGACCGACCACGCCAAGCAGCTCTACGGCCAGGCGTCCGAGAACCTCAAGCAGCAGGCCGGCGAGCAGCAGCAGCGCGCTGCCGGCGGACTCCGCTCCCTCGGCGAGCAGCTCGGTCGCATGGCCGAGAACGACGACGAGCAGGGCGTCGCCTCGAAGGTCGTCCGCGACCTGTCGGGCCGCGCGACCTCGGCCGCCGGGTTCCTCGAGAACCGCGACCCGGGCTCGCTGCTCGACGAGGTGAAGACCTTCGCCGCGAAGCGCCCCGGTACCTTCATCGCGATCGCCGCCGGTGCTGGCCTGCTCGCCGGACGCCTGACCAAGGCGCTCGCGACCGAGGTCAAGCACGAGAAGGAGGCCGGCGACGGCACCACCGGATCGGGGAGTGGCGTATGAGCCAGTCCGTCCCCGGCGCGACACCCCTGGGCGAACCGACGCCCGAGGAGCGCGCTGCGACCACACCGCTCGGTGAGCTGCTGTCCGACGTGTCGCGTGACCTCTCCAGTCTGTTCCGGCAGGAGGTCGCCCTCGCGAAGGCCGAGCTGACCGACTCCGCGAAGAAGGCCGGCAAGGCGGGCGGGATGTTCGGCGGCGCCGGACTCACCGCCGTGTTCGCCCTGCTGTTCCTGTCGATCGCCGCGTGGTGGGGCCTCGGCTACCTGATCGGCAACGCCTGGTCCGCCCTGATCATCGCGGTCGTGTACGCGATCGTCGCCGCGATCCTGGCCGTCCGCGGGCGCAAGGAGATCAAGGAGATCAAGGGCGCCCCACAGACGGTCGAGACCGCCAAGGAAGTCCCCGAGACACTCAAGCCCAACACCGGGAGGAAGCCATGAGCACCCCAGACGAGATCCGCGCCGACATCGAGCGCACCCGCGGCGAACTCGGCTCCGACGTCGACGCCCTCGCCGACAAGGTCAGCCCGTCGTCCATCGCCCACCGCCAGAGCGAGAAGGTGAAGGGCCGGTTCCAGGACGTCCGTGAGTCCGTGATGGGCGCGGCCCAGTCGGCCCGCTCGAGCGCCTCCGGTTCCGCCTCGGGCGCGACCGGCCAGGCGAAGGACGTCGCGCAGAAGGGCGTCGAGAAGGCGAAGGGCAACCCCCTGGCCGTCGGCCTCATCGCGTTCGGTGCCGGTTGGCTCGTGTCGTCGCTCCTGCCGACCACCGAGAAGGAAGAAGAGCTCGCCGGTGAGCTGAAGGACAAGGCTGCACCGCTCGTCGACGAGGTCAAGGAGCAGGCGAAGGACGTCGGCTCGCAGCTCGGCGACGTGGCGAAGGAGCACGCGCAGGACCTCAAGGGGACTGCGCAGGACGCCGCGCAGGCGGTCAAGGGCGAGGCGCAGGGGGCCGCGTCCGACGTCAAGGACAACGCGCAGGGTGCGGCGGACGACGTCCGCAGCAGCTGAACGGAACCCGATGACGGACTCGAGGCCCGTGGCGACATCGCCACGGGCCTCCAGTCCGTCACGCGGTAGCGTTCCGGGCATGGACCCGATCGACGAGCTCGCTGCGGAGCTCCGACAGTCCATCGGCCGGGTCGTGCGTGCCGCACGACGCGAGGCGGACGCGCTGCCGGCCACGCACACCACCACCCTCGGGTTCCTGCACCGCGAGGGCCCGATGACGATCGCGGATCTCGCGCGCCGCCGCGGGGTGAAGCACCAGGGGCAGTCCCGCACGGTCGGCGAACTGGCCGAACTCGGGTACGTCGACCGGACGGCGTCGGACACCGACCGCCGAGCGTCGGTCATCCGGATCACGGACGCCGGCCGGGCCGCACTGCAGCGGGACATGGACGCCCGCACGGACTGGCTGGCCGACGCGATCCGCGAGGAGACCGACGCCGAGGAACGTGCGCTGCTCCGCCGTCTGCCCGAGCTGTTCGAGCGGGTCGCGCGTCGGGCCGACTGAACGACCGCTCACATTCTGGGCAGCCGCAGAAGTACAACACGGCTGTACAGTTGTTCGCATGGAGTTGACGAAGTACAACCACGCCACCGTCGTCCTCGAGCAGGACGGCGTCACCCTCGTCATCGACCCCGGGGTGTTCACGCCCGAGGCCGTCGACCTCGTCCGCGGCGCCGCGGGCGTCCTCGTCACGCACGACCACCCCGACCACTTCGACATCGACGCCCTGCGCGCGGGACTCGCCGCGAATCTGGACCTCGTCGTCCGCGGTCCGGAGACCGTCGTCGAGCAGCTCGGCGAACACCACGGCCGGGTCGCAGCGGTGCACGCCGGCGACACGATCACCGTCGGACCGTTCTCCGTCCGGGTCTTCGGCGAGCAGCACGCGGTCATCCACCCCGACATCCCGTCCACCGCGAACGTCGGCTACCTGGTGGACGACGCGGTGTTCCACCCGGGCGACGCGTACCTCGAGCCCGGCGTCCCGGTGCCGACCCTGCTGCTGCCGACGAGCGGGCCGTGGACGAACACCGCCCAGGCCGTCGACTACGTGCGCGCCGTGGCGCCGGAACGGGCGGTGCAGATCCACGAGGCGATGCTGAGCGAACTCGGCCAGCAGTCCGCCGCGCGCTTCCTCGGTCCGGACGGTCTCGGGCCGGTGCCCGTCCTGATCCTGCCGGCGGGGGAGACGATCACCGTCTGACGGACGCGGGCGGCCCCTGGGAGGCGATCCGGGCCTCCCGAGCAGCATGGACGGATGGCCGACGCACCCACGACAGCAGTCCTCTTCGACATCGACGGCACCCTCGCCGACTCGAACTACGCGCACATCGACGCATGGTGGCGGGCGTTCCTGGCGGCGGGGGAGTCCGTCGACGCCTGGCGGATCCACCGTGCGATCGGGATGGACTCGGCGAAGCTGCTCGAGACGCTGCTGCCGGACGCGTCCCAGGAGACCCGCGACACCGCGAAGCAGTCCCACACCGCCTACTACGCCGAGCAGATGCCGCGGCTCCGGCTGCTGCCGGGTGCGCGCGAACTCCTGCAGGCCGTCGCCGAGGCCGGGCACGCCGTGGTCCTGGCGACCAGTGCGCCCGAGCACGAACTCGCCCGCCTGCGTGACCTGCTCGACGCGGGCGAGTGGGTCACCGCCGAGACCAGCTCCGAGGACGTCGAGCAGGCGAAGCCGGACCCCGGCATCATCCGGGTCGCGCTCGACAAGGCCGGGGTCTCCGCCGACGACGCCGTGATGGTCGGGGACGCCATGTGGGACGTCGAGTCCGCCGGCAAGGTGGGGGTGCAGTGCGTCGGCGTGATGACCGGCGGCATCGGGGGTGACGAGCTCCGCGGTGCCGGGGCGGCCGAGGTGTACGACGACGCGGCGGCCGTGCTCGCGGCGTTCCGCGCCGGCGAGGGCCCGATCGCGGCACTCGGCCAGCGCGCCTGACGGGCGGCGCCGGTCGCGCCCGACGGGCGGGCCGGTCGCGCCCGACGGTCGCCTCGGTTTCCGCGTCGTCGGTCGCCCGTGCCAGGATCGACGTTCGTGATCACGATCGAACGCGTGTCCTGGGACGACCCCCGCAGCGTGGTGCTCCGCGCCCGCATGGACGACGAGATGCACGAGCGCTACGGGTCGGCGAACGCCGGCGAGGACCCGGCGGTCACCGCCGAGCGGAGTCGTGCGCTGAGCGTCGACCCGTCGACCGTCGTCACCTCGATCCTGGCTCTCGACGAGTCCGGCGACCCGGTCGGGCACATCGCCGTCCGACGTCTGGGCGACGAGGTCGAACTGAAGCGCCTCATCGTGCTGGCCTCCGCGCGCGGCAAGGGTGCGGCCACCGCACTGCTCGACGAGTGCGAGCGCGTCGGCCGTGAACTCGGCGCCCCGCGGCTCATCCTGCAGACCGGCGACAAGCAGCCCGACGCCGTGGCGCTCTACCGCAAGACCGGCTGGGACCAGATCGACGTCTACGAGCCCTACGCCGCGACGATGCCGTGGTCGTTCTGCTTCGAGAAGACGCTCTAACTCGACCCGATCCAGATTGCACTTTCAACACGAGAGTGCAATTCTTGCTCGGTGAGCACCACCGAACGCACCCGCGCGCTGCGTCGACGCATGATCGTCGAGGCACGTCGGGCGACGGTCGAACACGGGCTGCACGGGTTCACGATCGAGCAGCTCTGCGAGACCGTGGGGGTGTCGCGCCGCACGTTCTTCAACCACTTCGGGTCGAAGGACGACGCCGTGCTCGGCATCGAGCTCAACGCCGACGTCGAGGCGATCGACGCCTACGCCGCGGGCGGGATCGTCCCCGGCGAACTCGACCCCCTCGGCTCGATCGTCGCGCTGGCGATCGACCAGTTCCACCGGGTCGGCATCGCCCGCGCCGACGAAGCCCTGGTCCGCCGGGTGTTCGAGCGGGAGCCGGCACTCGTCGCACGGTTCCTGTCGGCGACCGACGTGCAGCTCGCCCGGATCACCGTGGCCCTGCGGCGACGGTTCGGGTGGGACGACCCCGCCGACCGCCGACCGCGCCTGGTCACCGAGGCTGCGGCCGCCTTGATGAAGGCCACCGCGACCGAGTACTTCGACGACGCGTTCGACGAGGCCACCGGGCCGACGTTCGACGAGCTGCTCACCGAGAACCTCCGCCTGCTCAGGGCGGTCACCACGACCGAACGGGAACACACCACATGAGCGCCACCGCGCCGGGCACCACCAAGCGTGCCCGCCCAGGCTCCGACGGCCCGCTGCTCCTGACGCAGCGTCGCATCTGGATCATCTTCTCCGCCCTGATCGCGGGGATGCTGCTCTCCAGCCTCGACCAGACCATCGTCTCCACCGCGATGCCGACCATCGTCGGCGAACTCGGCGGCGTCGCGCACCAGGCCTGGCTGACGACGGGGTACCTGCTCGCCTCCACCATCGTGATGCCCGTCTACGGCAAGTTCGGCGACGTCCTCGGCCGACGCAACCTGTTCCTCATCGCGATCGCGCTGTTCACCATCGCGTCGGCCGGGTGTGCGTTCGCCACGGACTTCACGCAGCTCGTGGCGTTCCGCGCCATGCAGGGGCTCGGCGGCGGTGGCCTGATGATCCTGTCGCAGGCGATCATCGCGGACATCGTCCCGGCCTCGCAGCGCGGCAAGTACCTCGGCCCGCTCGGTGCGATCTTCGGCCTGTCCGCCATCGGTGGCCCGCTGCTCGGTGGCTTCTTCGTGGACCACCTCACCTGGAACTGGGCGTTCTACATCAACATCCCGGTCGGCATCGCGGCGTTCTTCGTGGCGTGGTTCGCGCTGACCCTGCCGAACAAGAAGGCGACGAAGCGCATCGACGTCCTCGGCGTGCTGTTCATGTCCGCCGCGACCACATGCCTGGTGTTCTTCTCGGAGTTCGGCGGCAGCAAGGACCACGGCTGGGACGCCCCCGAGACCTGGGCCTGGTTCGCCGGTCTCGTCGTCTCGGCAGCGCTCCTGGTGTTCGTCGAGTCCCGTGCCCAGGACCCGGTGCTCCCGCTGTCGTTCTTCCGCAACCGCACCTTCCTGCTGGCGACCGGCATCGGCCTCGTGCTCGGCATCGGCATGTTCGCCGCGATCGGCTTCGTCCCGACGTTCCTGCAGATGGCCTCGGGTACCTCGGCTGCGGTCTCCGGCCTGCTGATGCTGCCGATGATGGCCGGCCTGATCGGCACCTCGATCGCCTCGGGCGTCCTGATCACCAAGACCGGGCGCTACCGGATGTTCCCGATCGTCGGCACGGTCCTGGTGGCCATCGCGATGCTCGCGATGACCCAGCTGGCGGCGGACACCCCGATCTGGCTCATCTGCGCGTACCTGTTCGTCTTCGGTGCCGGGCTCGGCCTGATCATGCAGGTGGTCGTCCTCGTCGCGCAGAACGCCGTGCCCGCCGAGCAGGTCGGTACCGCCACGTCGACGAACAACTACTTCCGCGAGGTCGGCGCCTCGCTCGGCACGGCCGTCTTCGGCGCGCTCTTCACCGCGCGGCTCACGACGTCGCTGACCGACGTGTTCCGCGGTGCCGGTGGGTCGGCGACCGATGCGGCGTCGTCGGCGGGCAGCATCGACCCGTCGACCGTCGCCGGGTTGCCGCCGGCGGTGCAGGACGGCGTCGTGAACGCCTACGCCGACTCGCTCGCACCGGTGTTCTGGTACCTGCTGCCGTTCATCGCGGTGGCGTTCCTGCTCGCGCTCTTCCTGCCGCAGATCACGCTCTCCGACACGGCCGGCATGGTCGCCCGTGGCGAGGCCGTCGGCGGCGAGGAGGCCGACGAGCTCGAGCGCGCGCAGCGCGCGGCGCGTGCGGAGCACGCGGCGGCGGAGTCGGCGGACCGCACGCAGCAGTAGCCCGCCTCGCGAAAGCGACAGTTCTGCGCGGAATGTCCGCGGACATCTGTCGCTTTCGCGGTCCTGCCGGTCGGTGGGCGGCGAGATCTGTCGCCATGGCGGGGTGGTCGCGCCCGTCGCTCCCTGGAGGCGCGGTGCGGGCTGGCACCGGGCCTCCCGTCCGGCGCGTCTGCGCCCACGGCGCGTGGCCAGCCCGCCTCCTTCGCGAAAGCGACAGTTCTCCGCGGAACATCCGCGTCGAACTGTCGCTTTCGCGGACCTGCCGCCTCGGACGTGCGAGATGTGTCGCTTTCGCGGGCCCGGCTCGGGCGCTGGCGCGGCGCGCTACGCGCCGGTGCTCGCGCGCGGCACGAGCCGCGTCGGCAAGGCAGCGGGCTCGGCGGCCGTGCCGTCGAGCGTCGCGAGGAGCCGCAGCGCCGCAGCGCGACCGAGGTCGGCGCCGGGCAGCGCCACGCTCGTCAGGGCCGGCGCGGTGACCGACGACGACGGCAGGTCGTCGAAGCCCGCGACCGCGAGTGCTCCGGGGACGGCGATGCCGAGCGCACCGGCGACCCGCAGGACTCCGTAGGCCAGGGTGTCGGCTGCCGCGACGACGGCGGTGACGTCGTCGTCCTGCCAGGCCTCGATGACGTGCTCGGTGGCCGAGGCCGCGGCCTCCACGGTGAGGTCGGCGCGCGCGGTGACCTCGGAGACCGTGATGCCGGCGTCCGCGCAGGCCTGCTCGAACAGTTCGCGGCGCACGCCGAACGTGGCCGCCCGTGAGGTGCCGTCGAGGTAGCCCACGTGCCGGTGCCCCTGGTCGTGCAGGTGGGCGACGAGGTCGTGCACGCCGGTGGAGAGGTCGTAGTTGACCGCCTCGGGCCCACCGGGGGCGTCGAGCAGCACCACGGGGACGCTCGCCGACATCGGCTCGTCGGCGGCCGGTGCGTCGACCAGGATGCCGGCTGGCCGGAGCCGTTCGAAGCGCCGGACGTCGGCCGCGACCGGCTGTGCACCCCGCTCGGTGACGGAGAGCACGAGTTGGAACCGGTCGCCCAGGGTGTCGCGGACGCCACGGATGACCTCGGCGAAGAACGGGTTCGACAGGTCGGGGGCGATGAACACGACGAGGTCGCCGCTGCCGCGCGCCAGTGAGCTCGCCGCGTGGTCGACGACGTAGCCGAGGTCGTCCACGGCGTCGCGGACCCGTGCGGCGATGGGTGCTGAGACCCGCCCGCGGTCCTTGCCGTTCACGACGAGGGAGACCGTGGCGATGCTCGTGCCCGCACGCTCGGCCACCATCGCAGCGGTCACACGACGGCTCGGGGCGGCGGGGGAGGGCACTCGTCGATGCTAGCGAGCGCGGTCGTCGAACTTGACGTCAAGCGTTTGACGTGTTTCGATGTCAAACGCTTGACGCGCCGCGTCGCCAGCACTCTGCCGGCCCGTGGATCCCCACCACGTCGAGCACTCACCTCGATTCCCCGAAGAAGTGGAGCGCCCAGCGTGCCCGATGCGACCCAGCCCGCCGCGAAGATCATCCTCGACTGCGACCCCGGCCACGACGACGCCGTGGCGCTCCTGCTCGCCCACGGCAGCCCCGCCATCGACCTGCTCGCGGTGACCACCGTCGTCGGCAACCAGACCCTGCCGAAGGTCACCCGCAACGCCCTGGCCGTCGCGCGCATCGCCGGCATCACCGGGGTGCCGTTCGCCGCCGGAGCCGCCCGCCCGCTGCTGCGCCAGATCGAGGTCGCACCGGACATCCACGGTGAGAGCGGCCTGGACGGCCCGATGCTCCCCGAGCCGTCGTTCGACCTCGACGAGCGCCACGCCGTCGACCTGATCATCGACACCGTGATGGCCCACGAGCCCGGCACGGTCACCCTCGTGCCGACCGGCGGCCTGACGAACATCGCCCTCGCCGCCCGGAAGGAGCCCCGCATCGTCGAGCGCGTCAAGCAGGTCGTGCTCATGGGTGGCGGCGTGCACGTCGGCAACTGGAGCCCGGTCGCCGAGTTCAACATCGTCATCGACCCCGAGGCCGCGGCCATCGTGTTCGAGGCCGGCTGGGACGTCGTGATGGTCGGCCTCGACCTGACGCACCAGGCCCTCGCCACCCCCGAGGTCGCCGCGCGCATCGCCGGCGTCGGCACCGCCCCCGCCGCGTTCGTCGGCGAGCTGCTCGACTTCTTCGGCCAGACCTACAAGGACGCCCAGGGCTTCGACGCCCCGCCCGTCCACGACCCCTGCGCCGTCGCGTACGTGATCGACCCCACGATCGTCCGCGCCGTGAAGGTCCCGATCCACATCGAGACCCAGGGCGCGCTGACCCTCGGCATGACCGTCGCCGACTTCCGCGCCCCCGCGCCCGAGGACTGCCGCACGAGCGCCGCGATGGAGCTCGACCACGGCCGGTTCTGGGACCTCGTCGTCGACGCCCTCGAGCGCATCGGCGAGACGGCCGACACCGGGTGGACCCCACGTGCCGCCGCCGACGCCGTCGAAGCCGGCATCACCACGACCCCGGAGCACTGAACCCCATGACCACCACCTCGACGAAGAAGTCGATCGGCGCCCTCACCGCCGCGCTCCTCGCCGCGTGCATCGCGTTCCAGCTGAACGCGAGCATGCTCAGCCCCGCCCTCGTCACGATGGCGCGCGAGCTCAACACCGACGACGCCACGATCGGGCTGTCGCAGACCCTGTACTTCACGCTCGCGGCGCTGTTCTCGCTGTTCCTGCCGCGGCTGTCCGACATCGTCGGCCGCAAGCGCGTGCTGATCGGCATGCTCGCCGTGATGCTCGTCGGCAGCATCGTCGCCGCGCTCGCGGTGAACGTGCCGATGCTGTTCGCCGGTCGCATCATCCAGGGCGTCACCGGTCCGGTCGTCCCGATCTGCCTGCTCGTCCTGCGCAACGAGATCAGCGACCCGAAGCGCTACGGCGCCGCCCTCGGGCTGCTCACCGCGGTGAACGGCGGCATCGCGGGTGTCGACGCCCTGGCCGGCGGCTGGATCGCGACGAACTTCGGGTTCCGCGGGATCTTCTGGGTCATCGCCGTCGTCACCGTCCTCGCCCTGTTCCTGGTCGCCGTCTGGGGTGTCGAGTCGAAGCCCTCGGCCGGCACCCGGATGGACTGGATCGGCGTCGTGCCCCTCGTGGTGAGCGTCGGTGCGCTGCTCACGGCGTTCAACGAGGCCGGCAAGCTCGGCGCGGCGAACCCCGTGCTCGTGGTCGGTGGCGTCGTGGTCGCGCTCGTCGCCTTCGCCGTGTTCTGGGCCGTCGAGTCGCGGGTGCGGGAACCCCTGGTCGAGACCCGGTTCCTGAAGCGCCGCGCGACCTGGGCGCTCCTCGCCACGACGTTCCTGACGATGACGGGCGTGTTCGCCGTCGTCAACGGTCTGGTCACGTCGCTCGCGCAGAACGGGGACGCCGGCTTCGGGATGGAGGCCGACCTGGCCTCGCTCGTGTTCCTCACCCCGTACGCGCTGGTCGGCTGGATCGTCGGACCCTTCGCCGGACGCCTCGCCCCGACCATCGGGTACCGCGCGGTCCTGCGCTTCGGACTCATCGGCAGCATCGTCTCGACGGTCCTGATGGCGCTCGTCGGCGTGCACTCGCTGCCGGTGCTGGTCACCGCGACGGTGCTGATCGGCATCACCTACGCCGGCATCGCGAACATCATCCTGAACGGCCTGGGCATCGTGCTGTCGCCGGAGTCGAACCCCGGGTTCCTGCCCGGGCTGAACGCCGGTGCGTTCAACCTCGGCGCCGGGGTCAGCTTTGCGGTCCTGCCCGCGCTGCAGATCGCGCTCGGCGTCGGCGGTTCCGCGGGCACCGCCGGGTACTCCGGTGGCATGCTGCTCGGGGCCGCGATCACGACCGTCGCACTCGCGATCTCGTTCCTCATCCCCCGTCCGGAGGGTGCCGAGACCACGTCCGTCGCCCCGCAGAAGGAGACCGTCCGTTGACCGAGAGCATCGTCGTCGTCGGGTCGCTCAACGCGGACCTGGTGGTCCGCACCGCGCGCTTCCCCCAGCCCGGTGAGACCCTCCAGGGCTCCGACCTCGCGATCCTGCCCGGGGGCAAGTCCGCCAACCAGGCGGTGGCTGCCGGGAGGCTCGGGGGCACGGTGCGCATGATCGGTGCGGTCGGCGACGACGGGAACGGTGCGCTGCTCCGCGACTCCGTCGCGGCTGCGGGGGTCGACACGACGGACGTCGCCGTCCGGGAGGGCGTCGCGACCGGCACCGCCGTCATCACGGTCGACGCCGCAGGCGAGAACACCATCGTGATCTCCGCCGGGGCGAACGGCACGCTGACGCCGGACGACGTGCCGACCGACGTCTTCGCCGGCGCCGCGGTGCTGGGGCTCTGCCTCGAGGTGTCGATCGACGTCGTCCTCGCCGCCGCCCGGGCCGCGCACGCTGCCGGGGTCACGGTGCTCACGAACCTGTCGCCGTTCGGCGCCGTGCCGGCCGAGCTCCTCGAGCTGACCGACGTCCTGCTGGTGAACGAGCACGAGGCCGCGGCGCTCGGGGACCACGGCGTCGCGCGGTCGATCGTCACCCGCGGTGGTGCCGGCTGCGTCGTGTACGACGGGGACGCCGAGCCGGTGCCGATCGACGCCGTGCGGGTCGAGCCGGTGGACACCACGGGCTGCGGTGACGCCTTCATGGGTGCGGTGGCGCTGCGTCTGGCCGCGGGCGACACTCTCGTCGACGCCGCTCGGTTCGCGGTGGGGGTCGGGGCGTACGCCGCGACCAAGCCGGGCGCACAGGCCTCGTACCCGACCGCCGCCGAGCTGGAGGCGTTCCTGCGGGCGTAGGGCGGGCCTCCAGGCCGTTAGCGTTGTCCCCATGCGCGTGGGAGTCCTCGACATCGGGTCCAACACCGGCCACCTGCTCGTGGTGGACGCCCACGGCGGCGCCGCGCCGCTGCCGGCGTCCTCGTTCAAGCAGCCGCTGCGGCTGGCCGAGCACCTGGACGACTCGGGCGCGGTGACCCAGCAGGGGATCGATGCCCTGACCACCTTCGTCGCCGACGCCGTCCGCGTCGCCGAGGAGCGCGGTTGCGAGGACATGCTCGCGTTCGCCACCTCGGCGGTGCGCGACGCCGGCAACTCCGAGGCCGTGCTCGCCCACGTCGAGGCCTCCACCGGGGTCGAACTGGCAGTCCTGTCCGGCTCCGACGAGGCCCGGCTGACGTTCCTGGCCGTGCGCCGCTGGTTCGGCTGGTCCGCCGGTCGCCTGGCGGTCTTCGACATCGGCGGTGGCTCGCTCGAGATCGCTGGTGGTGCCGATGAGGCACCCGACGTCGCGTGGTCGATGCCGATCGGCGCCGCACGCCTGGCGCGCTCCTACTTCGCCGCCGGTACCCCGACGGAGGACGACGTCCGCCGCATCCGGCACGAGATCCGTGTGGAGATCGCCCGGGACGCCGGACGGCTGCTCCGTTCGGGGCGTTCGGACCGGGCCGTGGCGACATCGAAGACGTTCCGGTCGATCGCCCGCATCTGCGGTGCCGCCCCGTCGGCCGCCGGGCCCCTGGTGCCGCGCGCGCTCGACGGCGCGGTGCTGCGGCAGCGTCTGCCGGAGCTGCTGACGATGTCGGTCGAGGAGCTCGCGGCGCTGCCCGGCGTCTCACCGAGCCGGGCGCACCAGGTCGTGCCGGGCGCGCTCGTCGCCGAGGCGTGCCTGGACATCTTCGACCTGCCGGCGCTGGAGATCTGCCCGTGGGCGCTCCGCGAGGGCGTGATCCTCGAGCGGCTCGACCAGCTGTCGGTGCTGGGCAATTCCCAGTAGTGACCGTTATGGTCAGTACATGACCAGATCGGACACTCCCCGCGCGCTCGTCCCCGGCGCACTCTGGACGGTCGCGGGAGTCGGATGGCTCGTCGGCGAAGCCGTCTCGGCGTTGGCGTTCCCCGGCTACAGCTACGCGACGAACTACATCTCCGACCTCGGGGTCCCCGACGTCGGCACGTTCCAGGGGCGGTCGATCGACTCACCGCTGCACGTGCTCATGAACACGACGTTCATCGGGCAGGGCGTCCTGTTCGGGATCGCAGCGGTGCTCGCCGCCGTGGTGTTCCGCGCCGCGTCCCGCCGTGCCCGGGTGGCGACCGCGGTCCTCGCCGTGGTCCACCTGGTCGGGATGGTCCTGGTCGGCTCGTTCCACGGCAGCCAGACGAGCACCGACGGCGGCACCATCGTGTTCCACGTGCTCGGCGCCGCGGCAGCGATCACGACCGGCAACCTCGTGGCCATCACTGCCGGCATCGGGTCCGGGGCGCTGCGGGCACCGGCGGCCTACCGGATCGCGAGCGTCGTGCTCGGGATCGTCGGCCTCGTCTCCCTCGTGATGCTCGTCGTGGACTCGTCGTCGACGGTGATCGAGGTGCTCCCCGACGGCGTGTGGGAGCGTGCGTCCGTGTACACGATCGTCGCGTGGGAGCTCCTGACCGGGATCGCCCTGCTGGTCGCAGGGTCGCGGCGCCTGCGGACGGCGCGGGCTTCGGCGGTCGGCGCGTGACCCGCCCTGCGCGCCGTGCTCGGCCCTCCGCCGAGGAGATCAACGGGGGCGTCCTGGACATCACCGCCGGACTCATCGCCCGACGCGGCATCAAGGACACCGCCGTGCAGGCCGTCGCCGACCAGGCCGGCTACTCGAAGGCGGGCATCCTCGCCCGGTTCACGAGCAAGGAGCTGCTCGTCGAAGCCGCGCTCGCGCAGTGCACCGCGCAGACCGAGGCGATCCGGGCAGCTGCCACCGCCGCCCCCGTGGGGGAGACCCGCGACGCCGCGGCGCTCGCAGGCATCGCCGACCTCGCCCTCGTCCGGCCGGGGTGGGCTGAGCTCGCGCTCGCGGCGTTCACCCTGCGACGCGGGGACGACGTCGGCGTCCGGCTCGAACCGGTCGCAGCGACGCTCCTCGACGTGTTCGGCATCGACATGGCGGACGCCACGGCCACCCCGCTCGGCCGGCGGGCACGGGTCTCCGGGGCGTTCGGTGCGATCGTGATGCTCGCGCTGACGTACGAGACCGAGGCTTCCGCGGCGGAGGCCCGGCCGCACATGCTGCAGATCGGATGGGACGCCCTCGGCCACGACGGGCCCGTGCCGCTCGGGGCCGTCGGCTAGGCCCGCTCGGACCTCGGCGGTGCGAGCAGCCACGGACGGATCAGCTTCGTCACGAACGGCAGCACCCAGAACGTCATGATCGGCGTGAGCACGACGGTCGTGATGAGCACCCGGGGCAGGATCGCGACGTGCGCGAACGCGGGGACGAGCCAGGCCATCAGGTACGTGAACGCGAGGTTCACCGGGAAGAAGCCGAGCCAGATGCTCACGGACTGTTTCCACCGCGGGGGAGCGCTCGAGGCCGGGGCGTCCTGCGGGACGTCGAACCACCCCTCGATGCCGGTGCGCTTCTCGACGCGGGACTCCACCACCAGGTCACGGCCGAGGTCGAGCCAGCGCAGCCGGTCGTCGGAGTTCTCCCACGTCGCCAGGGAGTCGTGGTCGGCGAACCGGTAGAGCATGTGCCACTCGCGGGACTGCGCGGTGGAACGCACCCACCCCGAGCCGAGGAAGCCGGGGTAGCGGTTCGCCAGGTTCACCCCGGACTGCACCCAGCGGGTGACCTCGGGGATGCGATCGGGTTCGACCAGGCGGGTGACGGAGACGGTGACGGGCGGGCCTGCGGTCTCGGATGACGACTGCAGGCTCCCAGGCTCTTGTGGAGTCATCCGACCAGTGTCGCGGACCCGTGTTTCCGGCTCGTGACACGTGCCTCGCGCGCCGGCTGAACGGATCCGCGTCGTCCTTCGACCACCGTCCCAGGCGGGTGCAAGACGATCATCTGGCGAACGCACCACCGAGAGGACCCCGATGCCCCACCCCGAGCCCACCACCACCCTCATCGCCACCGTCGACGGGCCCGACGGCGGCACGTACGAGGTGCGGCGGCTGACGCTCCCGGTGGGTGCGTCGACCGGCTGGCACCAGCACGACGCACGCCAGACGGGTCTCGTGGTGCGCGGTGCGCTGACGCACGTCACCGAAGAGGCGACTCGGGTCGTCGGGCCGGGGCGGGCCCTGGTCGAGGAGCCGCGCATCGTGCACGACGGCCGCAGCACCGGCACGGAGGACGCCGAGCTGCTCTACGTCGCCCACCTGCCGGCAGGTGCAGCGGCGTCGACCCCGGGCGAGGCGCCACCGAGCGAGGGGCCGGCCCGCAGCGCGCTCGTGACGGTCCCGCTGGGCCGGCCGCAGTTCGTGCACGCCCTGCGCTACACCGCGATGTACGCACCGAAGCCCTTCGCCGAGGCCCTGCTCGTCTACCGGGACAACGGCACGTACACGATCCTGTCCCCGGGGGAGGACCACCACGGCTGCTACGTCTCGGCGACGGACCCCGCCGAGGGGATGCGGCACGTCGCGTTCATGTCGTGGCCGTCCGCGGACTGGGGCCGGAACATCGCATCGCACACCCTGACCTTCGAGGCGGCGAGCGGCGCGTTCACCCAGGAGCTCCGGTTGCCGGGTGACCCGGTCCCGCGGGCGCAGTACGGGTACGCGGTGCCCGTCGAGGACCCGGAGTCGATCGACACCGGCGCCGGGTGGGCGGCGCTCCGCCAGCAGTACGCCGGGGTGTTCACCACGCTCGAGCGCCTGGCGCGCGGCGGGTCGACCGCGGCCTGAGCCGTCAGCTCGCCTGCTTCTTGGCGGCGGGCTTCTTGGCCGGGGCCTTCTTCGCCGGTGCCTTCTTCGGCGCCGACTTCGCGGGGGCCTTCTCGGCCGTGCTCTCGGCAGCCTTCTTCGCGGGCGCCTTCTTCGCCGGCGCCTTCCTGCCGGAGCCGGACGTGCCGGAGCCGGACGTGCCCGAGCCGGAACCGGACGACGACCGTGACGTCGACGACGAACGCGACCCCGAGCCTCCTGTCCGCTTCTTGTCGACGGACGCACGCAGGGCGGCCATCAGGTCGAGCACGTCACCGCCCTCGTCGTCGTCGTCCTCGTCGTCCTGCGCGCCGAAGGTCTTCTCGGTGTCGATGTCGTCGCCCGCCTCGAGCTTGGCGTCGATCAGCTGCTGCAGTTCCTCCTGGTAGGAGTCGGTGTAGCGGTCGGGGTCGAAGTCGGTGGACATGCTCTCGACGAGCGAGGACGACATCTTCAGCTCGTTGGCGCTGACCTTCACCGTCGTGTCGAGCGTCTTGAAGTCCGCGGCGCGGACCTCGTCGCCCCAGAGCAGCCCCTGCAGCAGGATGACCTCGTCGTGCACCCGGAGCACCCCGAGCCGGGTCTTCTGCCGCAGGGTGAACTGCACGATCGCCAGGCGGTCGGTCTTCGCCAGGGTCTCGCGCAGCAGCACGTACGCCTTCGGCGAGCGCGAGTCGGGCTCCAGGTAGTAGGTCTTCTCGAACATCATCGGGTCGACCTGCTCGACGGGGACGAACTCGAGCACCTCGACCTCGTGCGACTGCTCCTCGGGGAGCTGCTTGAAGTCGTCCGCGGTGAGCACCACGGTCTTGTCGCCGTCGTCGTAGGCGCGTTGGATGTCCGCGTACTCGACCTCGTGGCCGAACTCGCACACCCGCTTGTACCGGATGCGGCCCTTGTCGTCGTCGTGGACCTGGTGCAGGGACACGTCGTGCGTCTCGGTGGCCGCGTAGACCTTGATGGGCACGTTGACGAGCCCGAACGCGATGGAGCCCTTCCAGATCGACCTCATGCGCACATGATGCCCGCCCGCACGCGTGCGTGCCCGGAGCCGACGGTTCCTCCACAGGTCCGCCGTCCGGGGGATCGTTCCACGGATGTCCGGTTCGCTGGACCGCCGCGAGGCCGGCGCGAGCACGATGGGCCCATGAGCCAGCTCGACAAGCAGGACCCGCGCGACCAGTTCCCCCGTCCGCCGTTCCCCGCGCAGACCCAGCAGGGGTCCGGGCTGGCGAGTGCGATGGACCCCGCCCCGGACCACGGCGAGACGAGCTACCTGGGCACCGGGCGGATGCGCGGGTACCGGGTGCTCGTCACGGGCGCGGACTCCGGCATCGGGCGCGCTGCGGCGATCGCGATGGCGAAGGAAGGGGCCGACGTCGCCCTGAACGCCCTGCCCGAGGAACGCGAGGACCTCGAACAGGTCCGCGACGTCATCGGTGACCTCGGGCGCAAGGCCGTGCTGCTGCCCGGCGACCTGACGGACGAGGCATTCTGCGACGTCCTGGTGCAGGACGCCGTCAGCGAGCTCGGTGGCCTGGACGCGCTCGTGCTGGTCGCGGGCCACCAGCAGGTGCACGAGGACGTCACCGTGCAGAGCACCGAGGACTTCGACCGCACGATGAAGGTCAACCTGTACTCGCTGTTCTGGCTCGTCCGCGCTGCCGTCCCGCACATGGCGCCGGGCAGCTCGATCGTCACGACCAGCTCGGTGTCCGCGTACCAGCCGCAGGACCGCATGATCGACTACGCCGCGACGAAGGCCGGGATCATCACCTACACGAACGGGCTCGCGCGGCAGCTCGCCAGCAAGGGCATCCGGGCCAACACGGTGGTGCCCGGGCCGGTGTGGACGCCCCTGCAGCCGATCAGCTACCCGGGCGACGAGATCGCGGCGTACGGCCAGGACACCCCGTTCGGTCGTCCCGCCCAACCCGTCGAGCTCGGCAGCGCCTACGTCTACCTGGCCGGGCCCGAGTCGTCGTACACGTCCGGCACGACCCTGACGGTGGCGGGAGCGACCGGGGTGGCGCTGTGAGTCCCGCCTCGCGCAAGACCGTCGTCCTGGTCGGGGACCGTCGGCTCGCGCTCACGAACACCGACAAGGTGCTCTACCCCGAGACCGGCACCACGAAGGGTCGGGTGATCGAGTACTACGAGCGGGTCGCGCCGTGGATGATCCCGCACGTCAAGGACCGCCCGGTGACCCGGAAGCGCTGGGCCAACGGTGTCGAGGGCAAGGTCTTCTTCGAGAAGAACCTGCCCGACTCGGCCCCCGACTGGGTGCGGCACCACACCATCCACCACTCGGAGCACGACAACGAGTACCCGATCGTCGACGACCTGCCGACCCTGGTGTGGATGGCGCAGCAGGCCGCGCTCGAACTGCACGTCCCGCAGTGGCGGTTCGGCCCACGCGGCGCGCAGCAGAACCCGGACCGGCTCGTCCTCGACCTCGACCCGGGCGAGGGCGTGGGGCTGCCCGAGTGCGTCGAGGTCGCCGTGGCCGCGCGCGAGATCCTGCACGGCATGGGGCTCGACCCGTACCCGGTGACGTCCGGCTCCAAGGGCATCCACCTGTACGCGGCCCTCGACGGCAAGGCGACGACGGCGCAGGTCTCCGACGTCGCCCACGAGCTGGCCAAGGCCCTCGAGACGGACCTGCCGGACCTGGTGCTGTCGTCGATGAGCCGTGCCGAGCGGAAGGGCAAGGTCTTCGTCGACTGGTCGCAGAACAACGGCAACAAGACGACCATCGCCCCGTACTCGCTGCGCGGCCGCGAGCGGCCGACGGTCGCGGCGCCCCGCACCTGGAAGGAACTCGAGGAACGCGGGCTCGCGCAGCTCACGTTGGACGAGGTCCTCGAACGCCTGGAGGCCCGTGGGGACTTCCTGCACCCGGTCGCCTCCGCCTCGCTGGCCGTCGGGCGCGACGACCACGGTCACTGGGACAGCGACCGGACCGAGCGCGCGAACGACGCCGAGCAGCCCGCACGTGACCGGCTCGCCGCCTACCGGGCGAAGCGGGACGCCTCGAAGACGCCGGAGCCCGTGCCCGAGGGAGCGCCCACCGTGCGGAAGGACGGCACACCGACCTTCGTCATCCAGGAGCACCACGCCACCCGCGACCACTACGACTTCCGGCTCGAGCACGACGGGGTGCTGGTGAGCTGGGCCCTGCCGAAGGGCGAGCCGACCGACCCGGGCAAGAACCACCTGGCCGTGCAGACCGAGGACCACCCGCTCGAGTACGGGTCGTTCGAGGGCACGATCCCGAAGGACGAGTACGGCGGCGGCACGGTCACGATCTGGGACGACGGCACCTACGAGCTCGAGAAGTGGCGCGAGGGGCAGGAGGTCATCGTCACCCTGCACGGTCGGGCCGGCGGCGCTCGCCGTCTCGCGCTGTTGCACACCCGCGGCCGTGCCGGCGGGGACGAGAAGAACTGGCTCATCCACCGCACGAAGGAGCAACCCGAACGGCTGGCGGACGGCAGCGGCTCTGCCGGGCCGACGGCGGCGCGACGGTCGGACCGGCCGTCGGACGGGCACGGCGATGCGCAGCGCACCGGGCAGCGACGGATCAGCGGGGCCGCGGACGCTGAGACCCCGCCGTCGGAGCGCCGGACGATGCAGGCGACCCTGGCCAAGGGGGAGCCCCGGCTGGACCCGGCCGACTGGGCCTTCGAGATGAAGTGGGACGGGGTGCGCGCGCTGGCCACGGTCCGTGACGGGTCGGTGACCCTGCGCAGTCGCAACGACAACGACCTGACGGCCCAGTACCCCGAGCTGCAGGAACTGGGCGAGCGGGCCGGCGTGGACGGCGTGTTCGACGGTGAGATCGTGGCCGTCGACGATCGTGGCCGACCATCGTTCCAGCTGCTCCAGAACCGCATGGGCCTGACGAAGGCGCGCGAGGTCCGGAGCGCGCAGGAGACGACGCCCGTGCGGTTCCTGCTGTTCGACGTGCTCGAGGCGGACGGGCACGAGCTCACGCGGCTCGGCTACGACGCCCGGCGGCAGGCACTCGAGACGGTCGTGGAGCCGGGCGGCGCGATCGACGTGCCGCCGGCGGTGCAGGGCGACCTCGACGCGGTGTTGGCCGCATCGCGCGAGCAGGGCCTCGAGGGCGTGGTCGCGAAGAAGCGGTCGTCGAAGTACGCCGAGGGTCGGCGGTCCGAGGCCTGGCTGAAGCTCAAGCACCACGCCACGCAGGAAGTCGTCGTCGGCGGGTGGAAACCGGGCAGCGGTCGGCGTGCCGGCGGGATCGGGTCGCTGTTGCTCGGGGTGCCCGGCCCCGACGGGCTGGAGTACGTCGGCAAGGTCGGCACCGGGTTCCGTGACCGTGACCTCGACGAGATCGCCGGTGTCCTCGCACCGCTGGAACGGAAGACCCCGCCGTTCGTCGACGTCCCACGACCCGACGCGCGGGATGCGCACTGGGTCACGCCGAAGCGCGTCGGTGAGGTCGAGTTCGCCGAGTGGACCGGCGACGGACGGCTCCGGCAGCCGTCGTGGCGCGGGTGGCGCGTGGACAAGGACCCGGACGACGTCGTGCGGGAGACCTGACCCGCGCTCCGGCCTCGGCTCCACATGCGTGCGCATGGGGTGCGCCGCTGGCGAACATCCGTCCCCCGTACCGAGGCTGCGCGGGGGACAGTATCGGCACCGCTGGCCACGATCGGCCATCGGCTGTTACGTTCGCCGGGACGAAGGGGGCTTCGAAGATGAACTCGAGCAAGTACCTGCCGCCCTACACGGCCGCAGAACGCGTCGCGATCACGGGGGACGACCTGTCGCAGCGGAACGTCGAACCGGGCAGCGGCGCCACGGAGACCGAGGTCCGGTACGCGGACTTCCTCGCTGACGAGGACGACGACTGACCGGGGCGGTCTGAGCGGCTGACCGCCCGGCGGGCGGGACAGACCCGACGGCCCGCACGCTGGATCAGGGAGCGCACGGACCGTCGCCGGGGCACGTGACCAGTCGGTTCAGGGAGACCGACCACGAGGCCCCGCACCAGGCTCGCCGAAGCGCGACCGGTGGCTCCACTGGTGAGACGTGCCGAGTGACGGGATCGTCACACGAGCGGCAAGAAGAATCGCCGGGCGACCTCGATGGTCGCCCGGCGATCTCGTCTGTCCGGGGGGATCCTGTCGGATCAGGACGGGGTCAGGCCGCGGGTGCAGGGCCGTCGGAGGGCACCGCGTGGTCGGCCACGGGCGCGTCTTCCTCGATGAGCTCGTCCTCTTCCGGCTCGACCACCTCGGCCGCGGCGGCCTTGGCCTCGTCGATGGACTCCTGGGAACGGCGGAGCAGGTCGTCGTCGTGTGCTGCCTGATCGGTCATGCCCAGCAACCTACGCGGGCGTCCCTGTGTCAGCGTCCCGACGGCGGGCTCCGTGCGTCGGGTCGTGCCGGCCGGTGTGCGGTGGCTCGAAGTCCACCGCGGACGTCGGTGCCGGCGTCGAGGGCATCGCCGGGGCGGCCGGGGAGCCGAACGCGTCGGCGGCGTCGAGCACCGCACGGGTGGCGGCCACGGCCGTCCGGAGCGCATCGCGGACGGGCATCGCCCGGTGCGCGGGGGTCCGGACCTCGACGCCCCACGGCTCGGCGAACCCGAGCTCGCGCACGGTCCGCACGAAGCCGGGCAGGTCCCACGCTCCGGCACCGGGCAGGTACCGTGCCGTCCGGGACTCCTCGGCGAGGGTCATCCCGCTCGGGGTGTGCAGCAGTCCGTCGCTCAGCTCGACGGCTGCGAGGACCCCCGGTGCGACGCCCTGCCGGATCGACGCGAGGGTGGAACCGCCGCGGAGCGCGTGCATGGCGTCGATGAGCAGGCCGCCGTTCGGGTGTCCGGCGGCGGCGACGAAGCGTGCGGCCCGTTCGATCGTTGGCAGGTTCGACCACGGTTCCGGTTCGAGCACGAGCTGCGCTCCGACCGCCTCGGCCTGGTCGGCGAGCACGACCCAGTCGTCGGCCATCGTCGCGGGAGAGGCTCCGGGCAACGAGGTGTCGGCGCGCGCCACCACCTGCCAGGCGCTCAGCGTCGCCGCTGCCTCGAGCACGACCCCGCGGTCGGCGTCCTCGTCCTGGGTGCGGCTCGTGCACGTCCACCACCGGTCGAGCGGTCCGAGCTGGACCCAGACGATGCCGGCGGCGTCGAGCATGCGCCGCAGTTCGGCGAAGCCCGTCGTCGCGCGGACCTCGTGCAGGTCGTCGAGGGACAGCGACAGGCCGGCGAACCCGGCGGCGCCGACGGCGTGCACGCGGTCGCGGATGCTCTCGTCGCCCGCCCACGTCCAGGACGTGGCGAGCAGGTCGTGTTCCAGCACGGTGGTACCTCCGGCAGTCCCGAGGTGTCCGCGTCGCCCCGTCGCGATGCGCCGCCCCGTGTCCGCCGCGGGCCCCACCCGCGACGATGCCCAAGACTTACCCGTGCTGCCTGCGAACGCTCCCAGCCCGTCGACACATCGCCGACACGTGCTTCAGGCGATCCGGGTCCGGACCTCGCCGACGCCGGCGATCGTGCCGACGAGCACGGCGCCGCGTTCGAGCACGCCGACACCGTCCGGAGTGCCGGTCATCACGAGGTCGCCGGGCGTGAGCGCCACGGACCGTGACAGCGCCGCGATCGTCTCGGCGACCGACCAGATCTGGTCGGCCAGGTCGCCCGACTGCCGGAGTTCCCCGTCCACCGTCAGCTCGATCGTGCCGCTGTTCGGGTCGACCTCGGCCGCCGGGGTGATCGCCCCGATCGGTGCCGAGGCGTCGAAGCCCTTGGCCGTGTCCCACGGCCGCCCGAGTCGTTTCGCCTCGGCCTGCAGGTCGCGACGGGTGAGGTCGATCCCGACGGCGTAGCCCCAGACGTGTGCGAGGGCGTCGGCGACGGCGATGTCCGTGCCGCCGGTGCCGATCGCGACGACGAGCTCGACCTCGTGCTCCAGTTGCTGCGTCAGCGGCGGGTACGGGGTGTCGGCCCCGTCGACCACGACCGCGTCTGCCGGCTTGGTGAAGAAGAACGGCGGCTCGCGGTCCGGGTCGTGGCCCATCTCGCGGGCGTGCGCGGCGTAGTTCCGGCCGACGCAGAACACCCGGCGGACGGGGAAACGCGCGCCCGTCGTCGTGGGCACGGTCGGGAGGCTCGGGGCCGGGATGACGAGTTCGGTCACGGTCCCAGCGTGGCAGGCTCGCAGGGCATCGGTTCAGCCCTCACCGAAGGACGCCTCGTACTTGAGCTTCCGCGCCCGGGCGCGCTCCTGGCGTTCGCGCCATTCGATGCGCGCCTGACGGAGCTCTTCCTCGGCGCCCTTCGCCCGCATCATGGGCCCGTAGTGCGGGTCCGCCAGCAGTGCGGGCGTCGTCAGTTCACGTCCGTCGAGCCAGCGCTTGAAGTCCTTGTCACTCAGCTTCGAGATCATCGTTCGCTCCTTCGATCGTCGCTGCGGTCAGGTCGTCGAGTGCCTGGCCGACCCAGCGGTCGTCCGCGGTCGTCCAACTGCAGGTCACCAGCGCAGCCGACATCACACCGGCGGCCGCGCTGTCCTTCGTCGTCCGAGGTCGCCCGGTCGGCGACCCACGACCAACGCTGCCACCACAGGTCGCGGTGCACCGAGAACTCTGCATTTCGCCGTCCTGCGCGCCCGTCGAGCACCGAGGCGACGAGCGCACCCAGCGCGACGGTCGCGCTCGTGACCGACACGAGCGCGCTGATCCAGCCGATGTCCATGCCGGAACCCTGACAGCACGGAACCGGCCACGCGGCGGGCGTGACCGGTCCTGTGGAGGGCGATCCGGGCCTCCAGGCATGTGGAGGAGTGCGTCAGTTGCCGGGCGCGGCCGCCTCGGTCTCGCCCGCACCCGGGTCGCCGCCGGTCCCGCCGCTGGCGGGCTCGTCCTGCGGCCAGCCCGCGAACTCCCAGCCCGCGAGGGACGGGTGGTCCTCACCCTTCGTGTACGCGAACGTCCGCGCGGCGTCACGCGCCTCGGACAGCTTCGTGAGCAGGTCGGCGTGCGCCTCGGCATCCACCCGCGTCAGGGCGTCGTGGGCCAGGGCGAAGCGGTCCATCTCGTTGCGCATGAGCATGTCGAACGGTGAGGTCGTCGTGCCCTGCTCGAGGAACCCGTGCACGTGCAGGTCGTCGTGCCCGTTCCGGCGGTACGTCAGCTGGTGCACGAGGGTCGGGTACCCGTGGAACGCGAAGACCGTGGGCGTGCCGGGCAGGAAGAGCGCGTCGTACTGCTCGTCCGGGATCGGGTGCTCGTGCTTGCGCGGGTCGCCGAGCGCGAGCAGGTCGACGACGTTGAGCACGCGGACCCCGACGCCGGGAGCGTGCTTCCGGATGATGTCGGTGGCGGCGATCGCCTCGACCGTGGGGACGTCACCGGCGCAGGCGAGCACGACGTCGACCTTCCCGACGGCCTGCTCGGTGCCGGCGAAGTCCCACACGCCGAGTCCGGCCTGCGCGTGCGCGACCGCGTCGTCGAGGGACAGGAAGACCGGCTCAGGGTGCTTGCCCGCGACGATCACCTCGATGCGGTCCGTGGTCTCCATCGCGTGCGCGGCGACGGCGAGCAGCGTGTTGGCGTCGGCCGGCAGCTTGATCCGGACGAGGTCCTGCTGCTTCGACGCGACGACGTCGAGGAACCCGGGGTCCTGGTGGGAGAACCCGTTGTGGTCCTGTCGCCAGACGTGCGACGAGAGCAGGAGCGACAGGTTGGACACCGGCACCCGCCAGTCGATGTCGGTCGAGGACTCCAGCCACTTGGCGTACTGCCCGACCATCGAGTCGATGATGTGGGCGAACGCCTCGTAGGTGTTGAGCATCCCGTGTCGACCGGACAGCACGTACCCCTCGAGCATCCCCTCCAGCAGGTGCTCGGACAGGACCTCGGTGACCCGTCCGCGTGCGGCGAGGTGCTCGTCGCCTGCGGCGCGCTGGGCTCGCCAGACGCGCGAGGTCACGTCGAAGATGGCGTCGAGCTTGTTCGAGATCGTCTCGTCCGGGCCGAACAGCCGGAAGGTCGAGGCGTTCTTCTCGATGAGTGCGGCGAGCCAGGGGCCGAGCGTGCCCGTGGCCGATGCCGTGGAACCGGCCTCGACCGCGTACGGCTCGAGCGGCGGCCGGTCGAGCGCGGTCCGCAGCCGACCGCCGTTGCCGTGCGGGGTGGCACTCATCCGCTCGTCACCGGTCGGACGGATCGTGGTCATGATGCCGACGGGGTGGCCGTCCTCGTCGAAGAGCTCCTCGGGGCGGTACGAGCGCATCCACTCCTCGAGCTGCGCACGGTGGCCGTCGTCCTCGCGCACTGCGGGCAGCGGCACCTGGTGCGCGCGGAAGGTCCCCTCGACCTGCTCGCCGTCGACCTCCTTCGGGCCGGTCCAGCCCTTCGGGGTGCGCAGCACGATCATCGGCCAGCGCGGACGCAGGTCCGCGGCGCCGGCGGGCTGCCCCGCGGCGGCACGGGCGGCCTGGGCGCGGGCAGCGGCCTGGATGTCGTCGATGCCGGCGAGGGCGCGTCGCAGGGCACCGTCGAACAGGGCGTGGACCGCGTACGGGTCGTCGTCGACGCGGCGGGAGTCGACCACGATCGGGTCGTAGCCGAGCCCGCGGAAGTACGCGGTGAGGTCCTCGTCGGGGATGCGGGCCAGGACGGTCGGGTTCGCGATCTTCCAGCCGTTGAGGTTGAGGATCGGCAGCACGGCGCCGTCGGAGACCGGGTCGAGGAACGTGTGCGCCTGCCACGAACCGGCGAGCGGACCGGTCTCGGCCTCACCGTCGCCGACCACGCACGCGACGACGAGGTCCGGGTTGTCGAGCGCCGCACCGTAGGCGTGCGACAGCGAGTAGCCGAGTTCACCGCCCTCGTTGATGGAGCCGGGGGTCTCCGGGGCGGCGTGCGAGGGGATGCCGCCGGGGAACGAGAACTGGCGGAAGAACCGCTGCAGGTCGACGTCCTGGTACAGCTCGTTCCACGTGCCGTCCAGCCAGGCGTTCGCGTTCATCGCCGGACCGCCGTGCCCCGGGCCGCAGATGTACAGGAACTCGCGCCCGGTCTCCGTGATCAGCGCGTTGCAGTGCGCGTAGACGAGGTTCAGCGCGGGGGAGGTGCCCCAGTGGCCGAGCAGCCGTGGCTTGACGTCGTCGGGTTCGATCGGCCGGCTGAGCAGCGGGTTGTCCAGCAGGTAGATCTGCCCGACCGTCAGGTAGTTCGCGGCGCGCCACCAGGCGTCGACCGCCCGGAGCCGGTCGGTGGTGGAGATGTGTGCTGGAGCCATGGGTACACGGTACGAAACACCGGGTTGCGGCACCTCAGGAAACTCGTCCCAAACCGTTCGGGCGGGGGCACCGAATGACTTGCACAGGGCAAAAGCCCAGGGCGCTCTCCGGTCACAGTTGGCCGGTACTCAGTGTGTGCACAGTGCACATTCGGCCACCGGCCGGAGCGCCTCCAGAGCAAAGGACTGATCACGATGCGTAAGAGCCTCAAGACCTCCATCACCCTCGCCACGACCGGCGCCCTCGTCCTCGGCGGTGCCGCGTTCGGGATCTCCTCCGCCCAGGCC
>NZ_QKSX01000025.1:0-35560 GCF_003234305.1 Curtobacterium sp. MCLR17_055 | reverse complement strand
TCGACCCTGTCGTTCGGCGTCCGCACGAAGCCACAGTCGCGGAACGTAACGGGCCCGATCCCTCGTGGCAGAGTGGCACTGCAGCGCACCGCGAAGCCTCGCGCGCGGCCCCCGACTCCCGACAGTCCGCACCCATCGAGAGGAAGGCAGCGCATGCCCTTCGAGAACACCGACCGCGTCCAGGCCACCACGGCCGGATCGCTCCCCCGCACCCCCGAGCTCATCGCCGCGAACGCCGCACGGCCCGTGGCCGACGACGGCTTCACGCTCGAGACCACCGACGAGGTCCGGGCCCTGACGAGCGCGGCGGTCGACGACGTCGTCGCACGGCAGACGGCGCTGGGCATCACGCAGCCCGGTGACGGCGAGTTCGGCAAGGCGATGTCGAACAGCGTCGACTACGGCGCGTGGTGGGGCTACTCGTTCCAGCGTGTCAGCGGCCTGAGCCTGACCGACGAGAACATCTTCTCGCAGCAGCCGGTCCGGTCCACGCCGGGGAACATCCGGCTCACGAGCTTCCCGGACCGCCGCGACTGGACGATCTTCCACGACGCCTACACCGACCCCGAGTCGGGCATCGGCACCGGCAAGAACGCCACCGCGTTCCCGACGACCACAGGCCCGATCACCTACACCGGCCACGAGGCCGCGGCCACCGACGCCGCGAACCTCAAGCACGCGGTCGAGGCCGCCGGCGCGGACAACGGCTTCATCACGGCGCTCTCCCCCGGGTCCGCCGCCCGCATCGCGAACGAGTACTACGCGACCGAGGAAGAACACATCTGGGCGTGGGCGGACGCCCTGCGCGAGGAGTACAGGGCGATCCTCGACGCCGGCCTCGTGCTGCAGATCGACGACCCCTCGATCGCCGAGAACTGGGACCAGATCAACCCCGAGCCGAGCATCGACGACTACCGCGCCTTCACCCGCATCCGTGTCGAGGCGCTCAACCACGCACTGCGGGGCCTCGACACCAGCCGCGTGCGCTTCCACCTGTGCTGGGGCTCCTGGCACGGCCCGCACACCACCGACATCGAGCTCCGCCACATCGTCGACCTGATGCTCGACATCGACGCCGGTGCGTACTCGTTCGAGGCCGCGAACGCCCGCCACGAGCACGAGTGGACCGTCTGGCAGGACGTCACCCTGCCCGAGGGCAAGGTCATCGTCCCGGGCGTCGTCGGCCACGCCACGAACGTCGTCGAGCACCCCGACCTCGTCGCGCAGCGCATCGAGCGGTTCGCCTCGGTCGTCGGGCGCGAGCGCGTCATCGCCGGCACCGACTGCGGCCTCGGCGGCCGCGTGCACCCGCAGATCGCCGCGGCGAAGCTCGAGTCGCTCGGTGAGGGTGCCCGGCGCGCGAGCGCGAAGCTCTTCTAGCCGCCCGTTCCTTCCCAGAACGGCTGCGATACCGGGCGAGATCGGGCGTACCTGCCAAGAAGAACACGGCAGGTACGCCCGGTTCCGCCAGGTACGCCCGATTCCGCGAGATACGCCCGGTTCGGGCAGGTACGCCCGATTCGGGCAGGTACGCCCGGATGTGGACGCACGCACGGACGGACGGGAGGCCCGGTGCCAGCTGGCACCGGGCCTCCAGGCCGTCAGCGGATGCGTCTACCGACGCGAGCGGCCGAGCACGACGGCCGCGCCCGCAGCCGCGACGCCGAGCCAGACGAGGGGGCGCGTGACGCGCCGTCGCTTCGCGACCCAGCCACCGTCCGTCGCGTTCGCGGCGTCGGCGGGGGCGTAGAGGTTGCCGTCGGTCGGGGCGCCCTCGCCACGGAGCGCGAACGTCTCCACCATCGGCTTCGTGATCTTGTGGAACAGGCCCGGGAACACGTACTGCAGCGGCACGAGCGACGCCTGGATACGTCCGACGAAGCGGTAGCGCTTGGGGTGCGTGGCGGCCTGCACGACGGCACGGCCGGCTCGCTCGACCGAGACGGTGGGCGGCAGCGGGTGCGAGGTCTTGCCGGTGTAGTTGGCACCGTTCTGGTAGATCGGGGTGTCGATCGTGGACGGCAGCAGCGCGGTGAACTTGATGCCGGTGCCCGCGAACTCGTCACCGAGCACGTCGACCAGGCCGAGCGCAGCGTGCTTGCTCGTCACGTACGCCGACTGGTACGGCGCCGAGAGCAGCGACTGGATCGAGCCGACGAGCACGTAGGTGCCCTTCCCGCGCTGCTTCCAGTGCGGCAGCAGGTGCGTGATCGCGTTGAGGTGCCCGTACAGGTTCGTGTCGACGACGCGCTTGAACGCCTCGGTGGGCGTCTGCTCGAACAGGCCGTAGACGAACAGGGCCGCGTTGCCGACGAAGACGTCGATGCGACCGAAGCGGGTCGTCACCGTGCCGATGAGGTCCTTGACCTGGTGCTCGTCGGCGACGTCGGTCGGGATCGCGATCGCCTCGGCGCCGAGCTTCCGGCACTCGGCTGCTGCGGCCTCGAGCGAGTCGTGCCCGCGTGCGGCGAGCACGAGCGTGGCGCCCTGCCGGGCGAACTCGTGTGCGGCGGCCCTCCCGATGCCGCTCGATGCTCCGGTGATGACGACGATCTTCCCGCGGTACCGATGTCCCATGTGTCCTTGGTACCCGGCCGTGGTCCGTTCCCGCACAGCCGGGTCGTACCCCTGCACGCGGTGCGAAGATGGAGCATGCGCAAGGACGACCTGACCGTCGACGAAGCCGCGGTCATCGCCGAGCACGCCCGCGCCGGTGTCCTCGACATCGACGACCCCGAGGTGCGGAAGGTCGTCGAGCAGGCGAACCGGGTGCTGGTCCGTGCACAGATGTGGGGCGAGGAGCGGAGCCCGAAGCTGCGGCGTCGCCGACGGCTCATCGCGGTCGGCGCCCTCGTGATGGTGCTCGTGTGGGTCGCGGGGTTGCTCGTGCCGCTGGCGATGCGCTTCGGCTGACCGGTGCGCCCCACGGACGAAGCGGGATGTGGGCCTGTTCAGGCGCAGCCGGATGGTGCATGATCCGACGACCACACCACCATCGCGCTGCAGGGAGCACGACATGGACCAGCACATCGATCGACGGCGCTTCATGACGCTCGGACTCGCCGGAGCCGCGACGACCGCCCTCGGCGCGACGGCGATCCCGGACGGCTCGGCACAGGCCGTGACCGGAGCTGCGGCGCCGACCGCTGCGCCCGTGCTGCTCGCCGCCGACGAGTTCGACGGCCCGGCCGGCAGCGCGCCGAACCCCGGGATCTGGCGGTACGACCTGGGTGCCGGCGGCTGGGGCAACGCGGAGCTGCAGACCTACACGGACTCGCGGCGGAACGCGGCGCTCGACGGTGCCGGCAACCTCGTGATCACCGCACACCGCGAGGCCGACGGCTCGTACTCGTCGGCCCGGCTGAAGTCCGAGAGCACCTACACCGCGCAGTACGGCCGCATCGAGGCGCGGATCCGCATCCCCCGCGGCCAGGGCATCTGGCCGGCGTTCTGGATGCTCGGCGCGGACATCGGGCAGGTCGGCTGGCCGGCGTGCGGGGAGATCGACGTCATGGAGAACGTCGGGTACGAGCCGGGGATCGTGCACGGCACGGTGCACGGGCCCGGGTACTCCGGCGCGCAGGGCATCTCGGCGGCGTACACGAACCCGTCCGGAGCAGCGTTCACCGACGACTTCCACGTGTACGGGGTCGACTGGCGCCCCGGCTCGATCACCTGGACGGTCGACGGCGTCGCGTACCGGACGGTCACCCGGGCCGACGTCGGCTCGGCCCCGTGGGTGTTCGACAAGCCGTTCTTCGTGATCCTCAACGTCGCGGTCGGCGGGAACTGGCCGGGTTCGCCGGACGCCTCGACACGGTTCCCGCAGCAGATGACCATCGACTGGCTACGGGTCCACCAGAACGCCTAGCCGGGGATCGCCGAAGCGGACGAGCGTCAGGGACGGCGGTTCGCCCGGGCGACGAGCCACAGGTACGTGCTGTGCCCGACCAGGGCGAGTCCGAAGAACACCGCGGCGACCGCGTACACCCGGTCGAGCTTGCCCTGCCCGATCACGAGCATCACGACGCAGAACGCGACGGCGATCGCGAGGACACCGACCTGCACGGTCGACCAGATCCGTCGGAAGCGCGGCATGCCCGTCTCGTTCACACCACCCATTCTGCCCGATGCCGTCAGTGCTTCTCCGGGTCGTGGCCCCAGTTCATGAGCGAGTACCGCCAGGGGGTGTCGTGCACGTCACCGTCGGGCCGCTGCTCCGAGTGCCGGGCGACGTAGCCGACGACCTTCCGCATGTGTGCCAGGTCGTCGTCGGTGCGGTCGGCCTTGTGCTTCTCGAGGATGCGGATGATGTGCCGACCGCTCTCGTGCCCGGTCGACTCGCCGCCGCCCGAGGGCTTCTGCCCGACGGACTTCGACTCGTCGGTGTCGAGCCACTTCCGCAGCTCGGTGGCGGTCATGTTCACCGCCTCGTCGAAGTCGGCTCGGGTCTGCTCGTCGTCGTGCTCGCTCATGCGGTCGAGCAAACCCGGCCGTGCTGGACGACTGCGCAGGGCGGGCCGGGTCAGATGGGAATGGAACGGCCCCGCCCGGTGTCGAACACTCCACCGACCACGAAGGAGCCCACCATGAGCCTCGACCTCCACAAGAGCACCGGCGCCGGAACCGTCACCGACGAGCGCGCCTGCCTGCCGAAGCCCGTCCTGCCCACACTGCACGACGAGCGCACCCCGTCCTTCGGTCGCTGGCTCGGACAGATCAACCACACCGACTGACCGACCGTCGGGAGCGACGGCACGCACGGCCCGCCGACTCCCCGGCCCCTCGCCGCGCACTGCTACCGTGCACCCATGTCCTGGGGCTGGCGGTACTACGCGCTGCAAGCCGTCGGCGGAGCGGCCTGGTGGATCGCCGTCGCGACGCTGCCGTGGATCCGCACGGCGACGCTCGGCTCGCTCGACCCGGTGCTCGTCGCCGTGTTCGACGTCCCGCTCTTCGTCGTCGCCTCAGCGCTCGCCGCCGCCGGTGTCCGGGCCGCCGCGGTGGTCACGACGGTGTGGACCGCCCTGGTGCTCGTCGCCCTGAGCGTCTGGGCCACCGTGGCCGGCGAGGCCGGCTGGGGCGTGCTCGTCATGCTGGCCGCCACGGTCGGTTCGACGGTCGCCCTCGCCCTCGTCCTGCTCGGACGGGTCCCGACGGAGTGGGTGACGAGCGGTCCGCTGCGGATCCGCACCGCTGACGCCAGCGCCCCGCGCTCCCGGCACGTCACAGCGACCGTGCTGCAGATCGTCGTCTTCTGGGGCCTGTTCCTCGGGGTGTTCCCCCTGCTCATCGCGTTCGCCGAGCACCGCTGGGGCCTCCACCCGCAGCTGCCGGCACCCTTCGTCACCACCCTCACCGTCGTCGGTGTGGTCGTGCTCCTGCTGGCCAGCGCGCTCGGCATCGCGTCGGCAGCGGCGATGTCGACGAAGGGCGAGGGCACGCCGCTGCCCTCGGCCACCGCGAACCGCCTGGTGGTCGCCGGGCCGTACCGGTCGGTGCGGAACCCGATGGCCCTGGCCGGCATCACGCAGGGCGTCGCCGTCGGGCTGCTGCTGTCGTCGTGGCTGGTCGTCGTCTACGCGGTCGCCGGTTCCGTGGTCTGGAACTGCATCGTCCGCCCGCTCGAGGAATCCGACCTGGAGGAACGATTCGGCGACGACTTCCGCCGCTACGCCGAGCAGGTCCGGTGCTGGGTGCCGCGGTGGCCGGTGCCGGCACGCGTGGGTTCGGTGCCGCTCAGCTCGTCGCGCCGCTGATGTTGACGAGCCACGACACCCCGTGGCGGTCGGTCAGCATGCCGAAGGTGTCGCCCCAGGGAGCGGTGGTGAGTGGTTCGACGATCGTCGCGCCCTGGGCCAGACCGTTCCACCACCGCGTCAGCAGTTCGTGGTCATCACCGCTGAGCGAGAGCGAGATGCTGCTCTCCGCCGGTGTCGGCATGCCGGACGGCGCGTCCGAGGCCATCAGGAGCAGGCCCTGGTCGCCGTCGAGCTGGCCGTGCATCACCTTGTCGGCGTCCGCGGGGTCCTGGCTCATGCCGGCTTCACCGAACGTGCCGATGGTGAGCGTGCCGCCGAAGACCGAGTGGTAGAACTCGAGCGCTTCGCGGGCGCCGCTCCGGAACCCGAGGTAGGGGTTGAGGCGAACGGTCATGACGGTCTCCCTCGTCCTGCGCGGGCGCCGTCGCCCGCGTCGTGGTCATCGTGGCAGGTCCCGCGTCCCCGCGGAAGGAGACGCCGTCGTCTTCGTTCGGCGCCGCCAGGTCGTCGAGACGTCTCCACATTCGGCGGCGTCTCGACGACGGCAGGGCGTCGCAGCAACACACCGGCGTGTTCGAAGCAGCACCAACGCCGGTCGGGAGGCGCGTGGCGGCGCCGCCACGCGCCTCCAGGCCGTCAGACGGTGGGGTCCACCACCGGCGGTCGCGCCGCCGGGGCGAGCTCACGGATCCGCTTCGCGGGGACGCCGGCGTAGACGCCGTGCGCCGCCAGGCGGCCGACGACCACGGCGCCGGCGGCGACCACGACGTCGTGCTCGATGTGGGCGCCCGGCAGGATCGTGGCGCGGCCGCCGATCCAGACGTGCTCCTCGACGACCACGGGGCGGCCGGACGCGACGTCGCTCCACCGGCCCTCGGCGTCGATCTCGTGGTGGCTCGTCATGATGAGCACCTGCATCCCGATCGCGGTGTTCGCACCGATCGTCACGGGGGCGACGGCCTCGACGGTCACGTTGCGGTTGCAGAAGACGCCCCGGCCGATGGTGAGGTGCTTCGGGTCGCCCGTCAGCGAGAACCCGGTCCCCACACCGGACTCGGCGCGTGCCCCGGCGGCACGGAGCAGCAGCCGCCGGACGATCCGGGGCAGCAGCGGGGATCCGAGCAGTGCCGTGAAGACGAAGTGCTCACGGGCGTAGGAGGCGTCCTCGACGAGCCGACGGCCGAACGTCGACGGATCGGTCGTCGGCGGGACGGCCGTGGTCGGGACGGGTGGTGCTGCTGAGCCGGCCATGGGGTCTCCAGTCGTCGTGGCTGCGTGTCCGTGCAGCGCAAACGTAGGGCGACGATCGTCGGCGATCGGCCGGACGGCGGGCGGTTGCGGGATTCTTGCGGGCCCGCGCGGCTGCTCGCTAGGCGCGGGCGCCGTCCCGCGCGGTGGACGCCGTCTGCCGGGGCAGCTCGCCGAACTCCTCGCGGTAGCTCCCCGCGAACCGGCCGAGGTGGGCGAACCCGGTGGCCCGGGCGATCTCGGCGATGCTCCGACCGTCGCCCGACTCGAGCTGTTCGCGGGCGAGCAGCAGCCGGATGCGACGCAGGTACATGGTCGGGGTGATGCCGTGGTGCCGCTGGAACGCCGCCTGCACGCCGCGCACGCTCAGGCCGGCGGCCTCGGCGACGTCGTCGACGGTGATCTGCTCGGTGGCGTGCTCGAGCAGGAAGGTCTCGGCACGGGCGAAGCGGGCGGTGGCGGCCATCGCCGGCTCGTGCTGCCCGACGGGCCAGTGCGGGATCGCGGTGAGCAGCCCACCGGCGGCGAAGCGCGCGAGCTCCCGCTCGCGTTCGACCGGGACGGCGTCCGGTCCGGCCAGCACCTCTTGTGCGACGGACCGCACCATGAGCCACCAGGCAGCGAGCGGCGCGCCCTCGGGGACGTGCCGCGGACGGAACTCGATGGGACCGGGGGCCCAGTCGCCGCGCTCGGCCGCGACCTGTTCGACGATCGAGCGGTCGATGCGCAGGACGTCCTTGTTGCAGGCGATCCAGCGGAAGCGCTGGGGCCCCTGCCGGAAGAGCGTCGGGCGGCCGATCTTCACGGTGTTCTCGTCGACCTGGGCGACCCCGGACTTCATCCAGAAGATCATCATCGCGTCGCCCGGCTCGATCGTGCCGCTCAGGACCCCGGTGCAGCGGGTCGACTCGAGCGACAGCAGTGCCGTCCCGCGCACGCGCTCCTCGAACACGAACTCGGCGTCCGTGGGTTCGACCGACAGTCCGTGGGTGATGTGCGTCCGGGCCATCGCCTCGGCCGCGACCGACGGCTCGGCGGTCTGGGTCTCCCGCAGCAAGCGGTGCATCGTCTCGGGCACGTGATGATCCTCCCGACAAGTCGGCGTCCGCGCAACGAGCGACGCGCCGCGTTCCTGTACGGCGGCCAGCCAACGCGCTGTTGGCTGTGCTCCAGGAGGTCGAACATGAAGTACATCCAGTACGACCGCTCGACGATCCTGACGAGCGACGACGTGGCCGATGCCGTGATCGAGTACGCCGCCGCACTGGCCGGGGGCAGCCGTGCGGACACCGTGGCGATCCCCGCCGTGGCGGCCGACGGCACCATGACGACCACCAAGGTGCTCATCGGTCCGTCGAGCCAACTCGTCGTCGAGGACGCCGAGGAGGACGAACTCGAGGCTGAGGACACCGTGTTCGTGGCTCGCCTGCGCGCCGCCGCGCTGACGTTCGACCACGACGAGGTGATCCACGCGGACACCCGGTCGGACCTGACCGAGGGGCCGGTGGCGTAGGGGCGCCGGCTCAGCGCCCGAAGTCCGGCGGCGACGCGTTGGTGTCGACGGCGAGCACGGCCTCGGTGCGCCGACCGAGTTCGAGCAGGAACGCCTCGCCCTCGGGTTCGAGGTCGTCGTCCGGAGCGGGCTCGAGGGCGACCGGGATCGCCGGGGCCAGGAGCACCTCGATCGTGCTCGCCACCCCGAAGTCGTCGGCCGTCGGGATCGACACGACGTCGCTCAGCCGGCTCTGGTGCAGTGCGGCGGCGTACCGGATCACCGCGTCGGCGATCGTGTCGCTCGTCAGGACACGGACCGTGCCCGCGTAGTTCACGTACTTCAACGTTGCTCCCTGGTGAAGAGGAGCTTCCGTCGCGGTGACGGTTCCCTGATCCGGTGCCACGGTAGGCCGCCGCTGCGCGCCGCACACATCTTCGCTTTCCGGACGGGGTACGCCCGGAGCCTGAACCGGTACCCAGTGGGGGTCGCAGACGATCGGGGACGTCCAGGGAAACCGACCACAGGGAGAGACATGACCGAGCAGCAGCAGCCCCCGGGGAGCGACCAGGAACTCACCCCGGAGGCCGACCACGGCGAGGAGTCGTACCGCGGCTCCGGCAAGCTCACCGGCAAGCGCGCCGTCATCACCGGCGGGGACAGCGGCATCGGGAAGGCCGTCGCGATCGCGTTCGCGCGCGAGGGTGCTGACGTCCTGATCAGCTACCTGCCGGAAGAGGAGGACGACGCGCAGGACACGAAGCGCTGGATCGAGGAAGCCGGTCGGAAGGCCGTGCTGTTCCCGGGCGACGTGAGCGATCCCGCGTACTGCCGATCCGTCATCGACCAGGCGGTCTCGGAACTCGGCGGGCTCGACGTCCTCGTGAACAACGCCGCCTACCAGATGACCCACGAGACGATCGAGGAGATCAGCGACGAGGAGTGGGACCACACCCTCGCGACGAACCTCAGCGCCTACTTCCACCTCGTCAAGGCGGCCCTGCCGCACCTGGGCCCGGGGTCGTCGATCATCGGCTCGAGCTCGGTCAACTCCGACAACCCGAAGCCGAACCTGGCGCCCTACGACGTCACCAAGGCCGGCGTCGCGAACCTGTCGGCCGCGCTGGCGCAGCTGCTCGGGGAACGCGGGATCCGCGTGAACAGCGTCGCCCCCGGTCCGATCTGGACGCCGCTGATCCCGTCGACGATGCCGCCGGAGCAGGTCGAGCAGTTCGGCAAGCAGTCGCCGCTCGGCCGTCCCGGCCAGCCAGCCGAACTCGCGCCCGTCTACGTGCTGCTCGCCAGTGACGACGGCAGCTACGTCTCCGGCGCGCGGGTCGCCGTGACCGGCGGCACCCCGATCCTGTGACGGGACGCCGGTCCGGCAACGGGACCAGGTGACGGACGGGAGGCCCGGGGCACGACGTGCGCCGGGCCTCCTGTCCGTCGTCGGGGGACGCTCCTGGCTGAACCGCCGCCCACCGGGGCCGGCCTACGTTCAGGGCCATGTCCACGCGAGCGAAGACCGTCACGGCGCTGTTCGGCGCCGCCACCGTAGCCCTCCTGCTCACCGCCTGCGACCCCGGCGGAGCGCAGAACATCAACCCCGTCGGCAAGGTCCCCGGCTCCGAGGAGAAGTCGCAGTCGGCCCAGTGCGACGTGGCCGCCAGCGCCGCCGTCGACATGATCGACAAGGCGGTCGGGTCGCACGACACCACCGAGTTCGCGAACATCCAGAAGGGGGACGGCGGCTGGTACCTCGGTGCCGCGATCGTCCCCGCGGACAGCAACGACTCGAACGACGACGAGGTCACCATCTGGGCGACCACCGCCGACCCCACGGCCGACGACTTCGACGGCCCGCTGTACGCCGTGAACGACGTCGCCAAGCAGGCCGTCGCCGACGAGACGACCACCACCTCGGATGCGCCGACGCCGTTCGCCGACGACTCGAAGGCCGCCGAGCAGGTCGAGAGCTGCGTCGTCGAGGCGTCTGACCGCTAGTCGTCGGACACCGCGCAGTGGCCGATCAGTCCTTGGGCTGGTCGGCCACTTCCACGTCCACGTGGTAGTCGTCGCCGCCATCGGTGCTGATCGTGGACACCGAGTCGTAGACCACGTCGTAGCCCGCCGTGTTCACGTCGCAGTGCACCTCGGCGCCGTCCTCGATCGCGATGTCGTCCGCACCGCAGTCGACCTCGGGCGTGGCGTCCGAGACGTCGGCCAACGCGTCGACGACGACGCGTTCGAAGGCGTCCGGTGTGACGGTCCGAGACGACGACGTCGACACGGTGCACCCGCTGAGCGTCACCGCCAGGGCGATCGTCGCGGTGAGCGTCGCGAGTGCGGTGACGGCGCGCTGGTGCTGCATGGTTTCCCCCGTGGTCCCCTGGCCGCTGCTCGCCCCGAGATCGGGGACCGGCGGTTCCTCGACGATAGCGGGAAGGTGCGAGGACGTCTGCCACGAGTTCGGGTCAGGAGCAGACGTCCTCGCGCTACGACGCCGTCGGGTTCGACGCGGTGGTCATGACGAGGCCAGCCCGGGAACGGGGGGTCGGGCACCCGCCGGTAGGGTCCGGCGGGGTAGCTTCCGGAGACTGTACGTCGACCACGGCTCAGACGTGTCCATGTTCCGCAGGAACCGGCCAGTGCCCGACCGTCCGCCGCGCGCCCGGCTGGGCGTCCGCCCGGGGACTCGTGAAGGCCCGCTCAGCAGCGTCGCAGTTCACTAGACGATCGTCTTCTGAACGCCTACGGTTCCCAGCACCCCGTTCCGCTCCCGAACCGTGAGAGACCGCATGCGCAGCCCCCGCCAGACCACCGTGCTCGAGACCGGCCGCTGACGTGGCGGCGGCGAAGGCGACGGTCCTGCTCGTGAGCGACTTCCCGCTGTCGGCGATGCGGGGTGAACGCGCCGCGCTGGTCGAGCAGGCGAAGGCCTTCGCCGAGACCGGTCACGTCGTCTGGGTGGCGACTCCGCGCTCGAGCGAGACCGCGGAGCTGCGGAAGCACGGCGTCCGCCTGTTCGAGGTCGAGCCGTCGATCAGCGCCCCGGAGAGCGACCTGCCGGTGGTCCGCAACTCGGTCCGTGTCCGCCGGTGCCTCGGCACGCTGATGCTCGAGGAACGGATCGACCTCGTCGTCACCCACTCGGACTTCGGCCTCGCCGCGGCGGCGCTGACCACGGCGCGCTCCCTCGAGCTGCCGACGATCCACACCGTGCACGGTTCGGCGCCGGTCCGGGGCCGGACCGCGGCGGCGATGGCGCCCCTTGCACGGCACGCGCACCGTGTGGTGACCGGCATCCGGCCCACACGGCACCGCTTCACGGGGCACCCCATGGACGACGCGCGCCGCAACATGGCCGTGGCCGTCTCCGGGGCGGCCGACGTCGTCGTCACTCCGACAACCCGGCAGGCTCGTGTCCTCCGCGAGGCCGGCGTCGGCCCGGTCCACGTCGTGCCCAACGCCCTCGGCCGCCGGCCGGTCGAACCGCCGCCGGCGCCGGAACTCGGCCCGCTCCGGCTCGTCTGGGCGTCGCGGTTCACCCCGGACAAGCGCCTCGACGTCCTCCTCAACGCGATCCGGCTGGTGGAGATCCGGCTCGGGGCACACGCCGTGCGGGTCGACGTCGCCGGCGGGACCGTTCCCCCGACCCGCACGCCGGTGTCGGTCCGTGTCCACGGCCGCCTGTCGTCGCAGGCCGTCCACGACCTGCTGCTGTGCGGGCACGCGGCGGTGGTCTGCTCGCTCGAGCACGACGGCCAGCCGATGACCGCGCTCGAGGCGTTCCGGGACCACCGTCCGGTCATCGTGTCCGACATCCGCCTGGCGAGCGAGTTCGGCTCCGCCGCCGTCCTGACCGACGACGAGACCGCGTTCGGGCTCGCCACGACGATCATCGAACTCGCCTCGGACCGGACGCTGCTGCGGCCGCACACCGCCGCCGCGATCGAGCACGCGCGGCTCGCGACGGCGGAGCGGCACACCGATCAGGTCCTCCGGCTGGTCGCCGGCAGCTGCCGGCCCTGAGTGACGGCTCCCCCGTGAGCGCGCGCCGCCCTGGGCGCACCACGGGACGGACTGGAGGCGCGGTGCGGGCCCGCCCCGGGCCTCCAGTCCGAAAGCGGTCGAGCAAGGAGAACGCCCCGATGAGGAGGGGGGATCTCATCGGGGCGTTCCGTTCGTGGGGCCGCGTCAGGCGGCGAGGCGCGCAGCGAGCGCGGTGGCGCGGGACCGGAGGTCCGCGTAGGTGGCCTCGTACGCGTCCGGCGTGCCGACGCGCGAGGGGTTCGGCAGCGACCAGTGCAGGCTGTCGCCGTCGTCGATCGACTCGTGCGCACGGTCGCAGACCGTGACGACCAGGTCGCCGTCGGCGACGAGGTCGCGGAAGGCACGCGGGACGTGGCGGCCGAGGTCCAGGCCGTGGCGTTCCCCGACGGCGACCGCCCCGGGGGCGATGGCGGCCGCGGGACGCGTCCCGCCCGACAGCGAGCCGATCTCGCTGACCTGCGCCCAGACGCCCGCGGCCAGCGGGGAGCGCGCGGAGTTGCCGGTGCAGACGAACAGCACGCGGGACACCGGGCCGGGCACCGCCGCCGAACCGTGCGGGACGCCGCTCGGTTCGAGGTGCAAGTAGCTGCGGCGACCGTCGCCGTCGGAGCGGCGTCGCGTGACCAGACCGGCCTGCTCGAGGACGCGCAGGTGGTGCGCCAGGAGCGGCCCGGAGATCCCGAGGGCGGCCCGCACCTCGCTCGGGCTGGCGTCAGACGCGGCGAGCAGGTCGACGATCGCCAGGCGGGCGACGTCTCCGAGGGCCGCGTGCTGCGCCGCACGCCGCTCGAGGTCCTGCCGCCTGGTGTTCATCGGTTCAATGTTGACTGAACCATCTGCCGTCGTCAAGATGAGCGGGTGACGACGAGCCCCGAGCCCCTGCGGTCGTCCGCGGCATCGGTGTTCCTGGTGTTCCTGCGGCTCGGGCTGACCTCGTTCGGCGGGCCGGTCGCACACCTCGGGTACTTCCGTGAAGCCTTCGTGGTGCGTCGCCGCTGGCTGCGGGACGACGCCTACGCCGACCTCGTCGCGCTGTGCCAGTTCCTGCCCGGACCGGCGTCGAGCCAGGTCGGGATGGCACTCGGGCTGCAGCGCGCCGGACTGCTCGGGCTCCTCGCGGCGTGGTGCGGGTTCACCCTGCCGTCCGCGGTGCTGCTCGTCGCGTTCGCCCTGCTGGTGTCCGGCACGCCCGACCTGGCCGGCGCCGGGTGGCTGCTCGGGCTGCAGGCCGCCGCAGCCGCGGTGGTGGCGCAGGCGGTGCTCGGCATGGCGCGCTCGCTCACACCGGACCGCCGTCGGGCGACCATCGCGGCCGCCGCCGCGATCGTGGTGCTGCTCGTCCCCGGCCCGGCAGCGCAGGTCGCGGTCATCGCGGTGTGCGGTGTGGTCGGCGTGCTGTGGCTCGGTCGGGTGGTCGACTCGGTCGAGGACGTCGGAGACACCGAGGACATCGCCGGCGCCGAGGTCGCCGTGCGCCTCCCCCGCTGGGTCGCCGTGTCGGCGCTCGTCGCGTTCGCCGCCCTGCTCGTCGCGGCACCCGTCGCCGCGAGCGGCACCGGGGCCGTTCGCCTGTTCGGGGTCTTCGCGCAGGCGGGCTCGCTCGTCTTCGGCGGCGGCCACGTCGTCCTGCCGCTGCTCGAGTCACAGACCGTGGCCACGCACCTGGTGGGCCACGCGGACTTCCTGGCCGGGTACGGCGCCGCGCAGGCCGTGCCCGGGCCGCTCTTCACCTTCGCTGCGTACCTCGGCGCCGTCGCAGACGGCAGTCCGAGCGGGCTCCTCGGCGCGGCGGTGGCACTCGTCGCGATCTTCCTGCCGGCGGCGCTCCTGGTCATCGGCGCCCTGCCGTTCTGGCACGTGCTCCGCGCCCTGCCGTGGGCCCGGCGCGTGCTGGCCGGCGTGAACGCGGGGGTCGTCGGGATCCTCGCCGCGGCACTCTGGGACCCGGTCATCACCGAGGGGGTCCGCTCGGCACCCGCACTGGCGCTCGCCGTGGCCGCCTTCACCGCCCTCACCCGCTGGTCCGCTCCCCCGTGGGCCGTCGTCATCGGAGCCGGCCTGCTCGGCGCCGTCGTCCTCTGATCGGAGCACTCCGCATGCCCACCGTCCTGTTCGTCTGCGTCCACAACGCCGGCCGTTCCCAGATGGCCGCCGGCTTCCTGCAGCACCTGGCGGGTGGCCGCGTCGACGTCCGGAGCGCCGGCTCCGAACCGGCCGACCAGCTCAACCCCGTGGTCGTCGCAGCGATGCTCGAGGAGGGCATCGACATCCGGAGCGAGCAGCCGGCCCTGCTCAGCACCGATGCCGTCCGTGCCGCCGACGTCGTCATCACGATGGGGTGCGGGGACGCCTGCCCGGTGTTCCCGGGCAAGCGCTACGAGGACTGGGAGCTCACGGACCCCGCGGGGCTCGACCTGGACGCCGTCCGGCCGATCCGCGACGACGTGCGCGCGCGGGTGCAGGACCTCATCGCCCGGACCGCTCCCTGACGCGGTCGAGCAGGCGGTCGACGAGCTGCTCGCGCCACGGGACCGACGACCAGACGTGGTCCGCACCCTCGACCGCGGTGAACGTCGCCCCGCTGAGCAGTTCGCCGTAGCGCCGGCCGTACTCGACCGGGACGATCTCGTCGGCGGTGCCGTGCAGCACGTCGACCGGCCCGTCGTACCCGCGTGCCTGGGCGTAGACGTCGAGTCCGTCCCGGACCTCGTCGACGAACCCGCGCCCGAGGGCGGTCCCACCGAAGTCGAACCAGCCGCGGTCACGGACGGGTGCGAGCGGCTGCCCCTGGATGGTGTCGTGCACGGCGATGTCGTCGACCACGACCCCGGCCGGCGACCACAGGGTCAGGCTCCGGACCAGGTCGGGGACCCTCGCCGCCGCCATCGCCGACTCGACGGCGCCCAGGCTGTGGGCGACGACGTCGATCGGTGCCCCCTGGTCGTCCGAGAACGCCCGGATCATCGTGACGACCTGCTCGACCTCGTCGCCGATCGAGATGTCCGCGAACCGTCCGTCGCTCGTGCCGTGCCCGAGACGGTCGTAGGAGCGGACCGTCAGACCGGTGTCGGTCAGGGCGGTCGCGGCCTGCACGAAGAGCTGGCGCGGACCGATCGACGAGTCACCGAACCCGTGCACGAACAGCACCGAGCCACCGGCAGCCGAGGGTGCCGACGCCGGGCGGTACTCCCACCCCCGGAGCGCCCCGCCCCGGTGCTCGAGCCGGATGCTCGTCAGGGCACGCTCCAGCGGACGTTTCGCGGTCATGCTCAGTTGCTCCGGTCGGCGAACCCGGCCGGCAGGTCGGCGGGCGCAGTGTCGACGACGGTCTCGTCATCCTGGCCGACGAACTCGAAGAGGGTGATGTGGGCGAACTCGGGGACGACGTAGATCGGGTAGGTGGGGCCGGCGTCGCGGTACTCGCGCATCCGGTCCAGGTGGTCGTTCTGGAACAGCACGGTCTTGCTGCCGTCCTCCTCGACCCAGTGCGGGAAGAAGATCGTGCCGTGCAGCACGCGCTCCCCCGGCACCACGGTCACGACGACGCTCGTGCCGGTCGGCTCGTTCCACGACACCTTGTAGACGCCGGCGGTGAGCACCACGAGGTCGACCTGCTGGTCCTTGACCCAGCGACCGCCGACCATGCCGGAGTGGATGCGGTAGTCGATGGTGGTGGCGTTCTTGACGTACATCTCGTACTGCCAGCCGTTGGCGTACGTGTAGATGAACCGGTGTCCGACGATGCCGGAGAGGTCCTGCGACGGGACGGGCTGTGCGACTGAGGTGGTGATCGTCATGCACCCATCCTGCGCCAAACATAGTTTTGTTGCAAACCTTTTTCGAGGACCTAAGCTGAGGACATGGGCAGCGAGCACGGCACCGCAGGACTCCGGGACATCGCCCGGCGGCTCAGCGACCAGGTCGGCCCGTTCCGCCGCACCCTGCTGAACGCATCACGCCGTGACGGTGCACTGCCGGAACTGCCCGACGCCCAGATCGAGGTCCTGCGACGACTCGACGAGGCCGGATGGCTCACGCCGACGGCGCTCGGCCGGTCCCTCGGCCTCGCCCGCTCCACGGTCAGCAACCTCGTCACCGCGATGGAACGCGGCGGGCTCGTCCACCGGCGGCTCGCCACCGGTGACGGCCGCAGCACCGAGATCGCCCTGACCGAGCTCGCGTCCGAGCGGCTCCGGGTCTACGACGCCTCGGCCGAGCACGTCCTGGTCGGCGCGCTCGAACGCCTGGGCCCGGACGGGGTCGACGCGCTGCGCGCCGCGCTGCCCGTGCTCGCCGAGCTCCGTCTGGCCATCGACGAGCCCGGAGCGTAGGGATCGGCTGACAGTGCGCGTGAGCCGTCGCACAGGTCCGGCTCGTCGATCACCAGCGAGAACGGGTCACCCTGGCAGCGCGTGCACAGGCCACCCTGGAGGCGCGCACCGGGACTGAGAAGCCGGTCACGGTCGCAGCGCGCGGCGGCTCCAGGGCGCGCGGCGGCCCCCAGGGACCGGTTCCATCGTTCTGCCGTGCAGACGACATCACTTCTCCCCATCATCGCCAAGGCGTGTGCGGTGGCAGCTCCGGTCGCCATCGCCGTGTCGCTCGTGGCCGGTCCGGCCGTGGCGGCACCCCTCCACACCTCCACCTCCGACACCACCACCACCTCCTCGCACCACACGGTGGACCGTGCGGCGCGGACGACCTCGGGTGGCACGGCGGTCTCGCGGCTCGACCGTCGCGCCGAGCAGCGCAACGAGGCCACGGTCCGGCACCTGTTCCGGTGCGCGTTCCGGTCCCCCGCGTCCGCGAAGGCCCGTGCGGCTGCACGGACCGCCGTCGCGACCGGTGCCGTCGCGCACGGTGCGACGAGCGCCTCGGGTCCGTCCGCGTTGCTCGCCGAGTTCACCGCCGACCGCTCCCGGGTGCCCGGCGCCCACGCCGTGATCAAGCACATCGCCGGTGACGCGGACCTGGTGGCCGTGCACTGGCAGATCACCGCGAAGCCGAAGGACGAACGCACCGGTGACGCCGCCGTCGACCTGTTCCGCATGCGCGACGGGCGCATCAGCGAGTGGTGGGCACTCCGCCAGACGGTCCCGACGGGGACCCCGGCCAGCGGCAACACGAACAGCATGTTCAGCGACCTGTACCCCGCCGCGAAGCGTGACCGTCACCTGACCGAGCGGCAGGAGGAGCACAACCGGGTGCTCGCCGTGACGGCGTACAACCGGCTGTTCCGCGACCACGACGTGTCCGTGCTGGACGAGAAGTTCGACCCGGCGTACCTGCAGCACAACTCGGTCGCCGCGAACGGCACGGCCGCGCTCAAGCAGTTCTTCGCCGGCAGCGCCGCGCAGAGCCTGCCGAAGCAGGAGTCCGTCATCTCGCTCGCCGACGGCGACCTGGTGTGGACGTTCTCGAAGCCGGTCGGGGCGAAGGCCGACGCCCCGTTCGGCGCGGCCGACCTGTTCCGGGTCGACGACAACCTGATCCGCGAGCACTGGGACGTCGTCCCGACGAGCTGAGGCTCGACCCCGGAGCCGCGCGTCTCAGGACGCGCGGCTCCGTCGCGCCCGCTCCTTGATCGCGGTGATGACGGCAGTCTTCGCCTCGGCGTAGGCGTTCATGTCGTCCCAGCTCCGGTCGAGCAGCTCCCGCTTCGTCCGTTCGTACAGCGCCCGGTCGTCGGCGTCGGCGCGCAGGTGGTCACGGAGGAGCAGGTACTCGTCGACCGCCGTCGCACCCCGCTCGTAGACGTGCACGTGGACGTCGCGGGCCGGCGTCCGGACCAGGCGGTGGCCCGGCTCGCGGACGCGCAGCTCGTACCCGGCGGCGAGGAGCTGGTCGAGGTACGTGGCCTCGGCGGTGATGTCGGCGACGACGACCACGATGTCGACGATGGGTTTCGCTGCCAGGCCGGGGACGGCCGTGGAGCCGATGTGCTCGACGACCGGAGCGTCCGTGCCGGAGCCGGGGAGGGCCTCCAGGATGCGTCGCCGGTGGTCGGCGAAGACCGCAGCCCACGCGCTGTCGGCGGGGTGCAGGGTCACGGTGACCGGCTCCGGGCCGCCGATGATGTCGACGGTCGTGACGTCCGGGCGGGGGTGGTCCTCGTCGTGCTGCACCCGGACATGATCGCAGCCCGTGGTCGCCGTCGTCGATCGCGTCAGAGCTCCGCGGGGAACGCCGATCCGCGACCGATGACGGTGAGGAGCGCCGCGACCGCCCCGGACACGATCATCACCACGGCGAGCACCAGCCCGTCGAAGGCCGTCAGCAGGGCGGCCCCGAACAGGCCGGCCGCGAAGATCGCGATGTTGAACGCGACCGGCAGGAACGCGCTCGCGACGTCGGCGTCCTCGCCGCCGGCGGTCGTCAGGGCGGCCTGCAGCTGCGTGGAGGAACCGCCGAAGCCGATGCCCCACAGGCCCGCGGCCACCAGGACCGCGACCGGCGACGTGTGGCCGACGAGCAGCACCACCCCGGCCAGGACGAACAGGCCGACGCTGCCGTGCAGCAGGGGTCGGGGGTGCCGGTCGAGCAGCGCGCCCGTCACGACGACGCCGAGGATCGCGGCGGTCCCGTAGACGAGCAGCACCAGCCCGGCGCTCAGGTCGGTACCGGTCGCCCGCAGGTACGGCGAGATGTACGTGTAGATCGTGTTGTGCGCCACCATCCACGTCGCGATCACCGCGAGGATGACCGCGATGCCGCGGATCCGGAACACCTGCACGACGGACAGCTTCGCGGCGCTCGTCTGCCCCGGGGCGTCCGGCACGAACAGCGCGATCAGCGCCAGGACCACCACGCCGACCAGGCTCAGCCCGATGAACGACGACCGCCAGCCAAGGGCGTTGCCGATGAAGGACCCGAGCGGGGTGCCCAGCGCGAACCCCACCGGCGCGCCCGTCGAGACGATCGCGAGCGACACCCCGGCGAAGCGGGCCGGGCTGATCCGCCGGGCGTAGGTGGCGAACATGCCCCAGATCGTCCCCGACATCGCGCCGGCGACGAACCGGGTGACCAGCGCGACCGCGACGTTCGGCGCGAACGCGGTCAGGGTGTTCGCGACGAGGAGCACGGCGATGGCGGCGACGATGAGCGGCTTGCGGCGGAACCCGCGGGTCAGGGCGATCGCCGGGACCGTGGCGATGACCGTCCCCATCGCGTACGCGCTGACGAACAGGCCGACCGTGCCCTCGCTCGTGCCCATGCCATCGGCGATCGCGGGCAGCAGCCCGGCCGGCATCGTCTCCATGGCGACCAGGAGGAACCCGATCGCGGCGAGCAGGGCGAGCGGGAACCAGGGCAGTCGACCGTCGGTGGCCCGGTCGGTCGTGGGGAGGTCGGAGGTCGTCGTGGTCACGGACCGACGGTAGGGGCATCGTCCGGCGCAGAGGGAGGTTCGGCTGGACCCCGTTTCGCCGGAGCCTCACTGGGCGGGTGGTGGTGGGGCTTCGATGGTGGTGTCCACGAACAGAGGGAGCCCCGATGCCCGTCCGCACCAGACGCCGTCCCGCCGTGGGTCCGCACGTCGCGCTGGGTCCGCTCGCGCTGGCTCCGGTCGTCGCGCTGGTGGTGGGGGCGCTCGCCGGGTGCAGCGGCGTCGACCGCGCGGAGCCGCCGGCGTCGGCGCCGGCGTCGGCGGCAGCGACTGCAGCTCCCACGATCACCACCCCGACGGAGGCCCAGCCCGTGCACATCACCATCGAGTTCGACGGCGAGACCCTGACCGGCCGGTTGACGGGCAGTGCGACGGCGCGCGCGCTGGCCGCCCGGCTGCCGGCGAGGCTGACCTTCGCCGACTACGGCGGGCAGGAGCAGATCGCCCGGCTCCCCGCGCCGCTCGACACCACCGGCGCCCCGAGCACGAGCGATGCGCCGGCGGGCACCATCGCGTACTACGTGCCCGACCAGTCGATCGTCCTGTACTACACGGACGTCGGTAGCTTCCCGGGGATCGTGCCGATCGGCACCGTCGACGACGTCGGAGCGGTGCGCGACCTGCCGTCCGGCGCCGCCACCATCCGAGTGCGCGGCTGACGGGCGTCCGCCCCTTCCCCGCGTCCCTGCCTCGCCTCGCGTCCCTTCCACCGAACAGGAACCACACCCCATGACCGGAACCAGCACCTTCCTCATCACCGGCACGAGCCGCGGGATGGGCACCGACTTCGCCCGAGCCGCCCTCGACGCCGGGCACCGGGTCGTGGCGACCGGACGCGACCCCGAGCGGGTCCGCGCAGTCCTCGGCGACCACGAGCGCCTGCTCACCGTCGCGCTCGACGTGACCGACCCCGAGTCGGTCCGAGCCGCAGTCGACGCCGCGACCGAACACTTCGGCGGCGTCGACGTCCTGGTGAACAACGCCGGGAGCTTCCAGGCCGGGTACTTCGAGGAGATCTCGGCCGAGCAGTTCCGCGCGCAGATGGAGACGAACTTCTTCGGGGCGCTCGCGGTGACGCGCGCCGTGCTCCCGGTCATGCGACGGCAGCGCTCCGGGCACGTCGTCAGCATCAGCTCCACCGCGGGCATCGTCGCCGGCGCCGGTGGGAGCGCCTACTCGGCGTCGAAGTTCGCGCTCGAGGGCTGGATGGAGGCCCTGCACGACGAGGTGGCGCCCTTCGGCATCCACACCACCGTGATCGAGCCCGGCTTCTTCCGCACCGACCTGCTGGCCGAGGGCGACTCGACCTTCTGGGGCGACGTCGCGATCGACGACTACGCCCCGCTCTCGGCCGGGTCGAAGGAGTTCTTCCGCGGCATGCGGGGCAACCAGTCCGGCGACCCCGCGAAGCTCGCGCAGGTGCTGCTGACGCTGATCGCGATGCCCGAGCCGCCGCTGCGGTTCGCCGCCGGCGCGGACAGCGTGGCGGGGATCGTGCAGAAGGGACAGCAGCTCGTCGACCAGGCGCAGGCGTTCCCCGAGCTGTCGACGACGCTCGACCTGGATGCGTGACGACTGCCCCTTGCCAACCTTGGCTACGGGTATTAGCCTCTGAGTTACTACCCGTAGCCGAAGGAGCCACGTCATGCTCGAACACCTGGATACCGAGGGCGGCACGATCGCCTACGACCTCTCCGGAACAGGCCCGCTCGTGGTCCTCGCCCACGGCATGGGCGACAGCCGGCACGCCTACCGTTTCGTCGTACCGGAGCTCGTCGCGGCCGGCTACCGGGTGGCGAACGTCGACCTCCGCGGCTGCGGCGACTCGAGCACCGGGTGGGACAGCTACCAGCGCACCCACATCGCACGTGACCTCGTCGCCGTGGCCCGCCACCTCGGTGGCCCGGCCGTGGTCGTCGGGCAGTCCATCAGCGGGGGCGCGGCGACCATCGCCGCAGCCACCGCACCGGACCTGGTCGCGGGCATCGTCGAACTGGCGCCGTTCACGCGCAAGCAGTCCGTCGACCTGGGCGGACTCCTGCGCAACCGCCGACACCGCGCCGGCACCGTCCAGCTCGCGCGGGTCATGACGAGCGGCAGCCTGCCCGGCTGGCTCGCGTACCTCGACATCGCGGTCCCCGCCAAGCCCGCCGACTGGGCGACGGAGCGCAGCCGGATCGAGACGACCCTGCGGCGACCGGAGCGGATGGCGGTCCTCCGCGCCATGACCCGCACGTCGCCCGCCGACGCCGGCGAGCAGCTGGGTGCCGTCCGGTGCCCCGTGCTGGTCGTCGAGGGCAGCGCCGATCCAGACTGGGCCGTGCCCCGCGCCGAGGGTGAGCGGATCCTCGCCGACCTGCCGGACGGCCTCGGCGAACTCGCCGTGATCGACGGCGCCGGCCATTACCCCCACACCGAGACGCCGGCAGCGCTCCTCGCCCTGCTGCTGCCGTTCCTCGCCCGCACGCTGCCCGTCGCAGGTCCCGTTGCCTAGGGCGGGGCTCGACCCGGCAACCGTCACCGAGGCCGCGGCGACGCTGGCCGACGAGATCGGCCTCGCCCAGCTGAGCATGAGCCTCGTCGCCGACCGCCTCGGGGTGAAGGCACCGTCGCTGTACAAGCACGTCGACGGACTCGGCGACCTCACCCGCAGGATCGCGATCCTCGGCGCGAACGAGCTCGGTGACGCACTCCGCGACGCCATGCAGGGGCGCAGCGGTCGGAGTGCGCTCGAGGCGGCGGTGCAGACCGTGCGCCGGAGCGTCCGGGAGCACCCGGCGCGGTACCAGGCGGCCGTCGGCGTCCGGCCGACCGGTGCCGATGACCCCCTGGCGGTCGCACTCGGTCGCACCCTGGCGTCCTTCGCCGCGGCGCTCCACGACTACCCGCTCGACCCGGCCGACGAGGTCCACGCGCTCCGGGTGCTCCGCAGCGTCCTGCACGGGTTCGCGACGATCGAGGCGTCGGGCGGGTTCCAGATGGACACGGAGGTCGATGCGAGTGCTGCGTGGATGGTCGACTTCCTGGATCGCGGCTTCCGTGCCGCGACGACACGGTGACCGTCACCACGGCGGCGCGCCCGTCGAGGCCCGTCGGTCATGACCCGCTCCGCGGCGGCCTGCGGTTCCTGGCGGAGCTCGTCGCCTGGGTGGCCGTGCCCTGGGCGCTCTGGCCCCACTCACCGGTGCTCGCGGTCGCCGCCGTGCTGGCCCTCATCGTGCCGCCGGCGGTGTTCGGGACCCCGGGTGACCGCCCCGGCGGCGACCCGCCGGTCGCGGCACCGGGAGCGGTCACCATCGCGTCGGTCATCGCGCACCTCGTGGGGGCGGTCGCGGCGGCCTGGGCCCTGTGGCCGATGGCGGTCGCGATCGTCGTCACCGTCCTGTGCGTCGCCGTCGTCGTCTCGGAACAGCCGCGGTGGCGCGCGCTGGTCGGACGCGGGCGCTGAGCCGTTCGTAGGCTGACGCCATGGCAGCAGCAGACGAGACCGGTCCGTTCTGGCACGGCACCGTGGCAGCCCTGCGGCCCGGGGAGTTCCTCTCCCCCGGCTTCCGCTCGAACTACCGCCCCGACGTCGTGATGAACCACGTCTACTTCACGGCGACCCGCGACGGAGCAGGGCTCGCGGCCGAACTCGCGGCCGAGCTCGTGCCCGGCGACCGCGAGCCGCGTGTGTACCGCGTCGAGCCGACCGGTCCGTTCGAGGACGACCCCAACGTGACCGACAAGAAGTTCCCCGGCAACCCGAGCCGGTCGTACCGCAGTGCCCTCCCGCTCCGCGTGGTCGGCGAGGAGACCGGATGGACACGGCTCACCCCGGAGATGTTGCGCCAGTGGCGGGAACGGCTCATCGCGCTCCCGCCCGAGGAACGCGGCGAGATCGTCAACTGACCGACGTCAGGCCGCGATGATGTTCGGGGCGAACCGGCACCAGTAGTCCGTGATCGGCCCGTCGGACTCGCGGATGCCGACTCCGAAGGACTCGCCGCCCACGACCCACGACCCGAGCACCGGGTGGTTGTGCCCGTTCGACCCCGGGAAGTCCGGGAGCTCGTGGTACTGCTGCCACACCCGTTCGGCCCCGGTGCCGGGGCGCCGGTACTCGCGACCGTTCGTCGTGACCGAACCGTCGGATCGGTGCACCGCGATGCCGTCGCCCTCACGCCCGAACACGGGCTTCACGACGAAGTCGCGCATGCCGTTCGGACCGTCCGCGAAGGCCGGCAGCAGGTTCGGGTGACCCGGGAACAAGCGCCAGAGCGCGACGAGCAGCAGCTTGTTCGACAGGAACATCTTCCACGCCGGCTCGTACCAGCGGCCGAGCCGCCCGCGGTCGCTGACCAGGAAGGCGCCGAACTCCTCGTCGCCCTGCGCCCGGTCGTCCCCGGAGACGAGGTCCTCCCACGGGTACAGCTTGAAGAGGTTGCGGATCACCGGGTACTGGGTCCCCGGAGCGTCCCCGGGCAGCGTGAACACGCTCCGCGACGAACCGACCGGCTCCTGGTCGCCGACGAACTGGCGGGCCGTCGCGTGCCAGCCGATGTCCTTCATCTCGATGCCGGTGTGCTCCCACCCGGCCTCCCCCGCCAGGTCGCGCATGTAGGCCACCGTGTCCCAGTCCTCGCCCGCCGTGTCGAGGTCGGAGTGCGCCACGAACAGTCGGCCACCGTCCTCGGCGCGCAGGGACTCGTGCAGCAGTGTCCGCCAGCGCGCCACCATCGCCTCGTGGATGCCGTTCCACTGGTCGGTCTCGGCGGACAGTTCGCCGGTGGCGAGCCGGTCCTGCATCCAGTGCCACTGCGTGACCGATGCCTCGATCAACCCGGTCGGGGTGTCCCCGTTGTACTCGAGCATCTTGGCGGGTGAACCGTCTCCGGCGTAGGCCAGGTCGAACCGCGCGTACAGGTCGGGCTCATCGTGCTCGAGCGACCACGCGGCGAGGTCGAACCCGGCTCGCGTCAGGCCCAGCGTGCCGAGGGCGCCGGTGGCGAGGTACCGGGCGGCTTCGAGGCACATCCAGTGCAGTTCCTCGGTCTGCCGCTCGAGCGCCTCGACCTCCGGCAGCGTGAAGACGTACGCGGCGGTGTCGTTCCAGTACTCGACGGGCGTGCCGTCGTCGCGGACGGACCGCGAGTAGATCAACCCGGTCTGCTGGATCCGGCGCCGCCAGTCCGGACGCTCGGGGAACTCGATGCGCTCCATCAGCCGCCGAACCCACCGTGTCCGCCGGCTCCGCCGAAGCCGCCCTTGGTGACCGAGCTCCCGCGGGACGAGACGCCAGCCTTCGCGGTCTTCCCGGCGGGCAGGGCGCTCGTGCCGCCGGAGACCGCCTCCCCGACGCCGGGGACCCTCGTGGCACGGTTGGCGAAGAGCGGCAGGAAGTACCAGCCGGCGTGCCCGCCGTGGTTGTTGCAGTCGTCGTCCGGCAACCGCTTCTCGGTCGCGTTGTCGCGGCAGATCTTCGCGTAGTCACTGTCGACGCCGGCGCCCTCGCCGCACCCGGTCAACGACGCTGCCAGGGCTGCGACCACCCCGATAGAGACGACACGGGAAGCACGGCGACGAACACTCACGAAGGGGAACAGTACCGCTCACCACGGACCGGTGTCCGCGTCGGCACGTTGGTCAGCGCAGACGATCGTCTGGCGAACCGGTAGCGTGTGTGGTGGCGGCGCCTGCCGCACACCGTCCACGAAGGGCCGACCATGCCGCGGAGCACCGATCGGGTCCGGGCGTCTCCGATCATCCTCGCCGTGGGGATCGCTGCGCTCGCCGTCGCCATCGCCCTGCCCGCGCCGTCACCGACCACGCCGGGCCCCGAGACGATCGGCCTCGGCGCATCCGGCGCACTCGGCGCCGCACTCGGGGCGCCGACCGTGACGAGTGGCGCACACCGGTTCGCGATCCGCCCACCACGGACGGTCGGCACCAGCGGAGTCGTCAGAGTGCGGTTCGCCGGACTGGGCACCCCCGGTGCCGTCGTCGTCGTCCACTACGGCAGCCCCGGGGACGACTCCGGGAACGAGCGCGTCGCGGAGATCGAGCCGGGCAGCAGCGCCGTCGGCTCGACCGGCCGGTTCGCCTTCACCGCGGCGCTGCCCGAGCTGCCCCGTGGAGCCGACCGGGCGTCCTGGAGCGCCCGCCTGATCGACCCCGCGTCACTGGACGTCCTCGGCCGCGTCGAGGGCATTCACCTCGTCGAGCACACCGAGCACTGACCACCGATCCACGGCCGGCACGATGAGAGGGCGCGCAGGGTGCTGGCTCCCGTGCCGCCCTGCGGTTACGTTCGCTAGACGAACGTCTGGCCAGCAGTCAGCGGCGAGACCTGACCTCGAGGAGCCCCCGTGTCGACACCCCACCGCACCCCGTCATCCCGACCCGCGTCCATCGCACTCGGGGCCGCACTGCTCCTGACCCTCGGCCTCGCCGGCTGCTCCACGGCCGGATCCGCAGCGCCATCACCCTCTCCGTCCCCCGCCGCGCAGGGCGACGCTCCCGCGACGACCGACTCGTCACCCTCGGTCGACGTGACCGTCGCCGCGACGACACTCGGCAAGGTGGTCGTCGACGGCAAGGGCATGACCGCCTACTACTTCGACGCCGACGTCAAGGACTCCGGCAAGAGCACCTGCACCGGTGGCTGCGCGACCGCGTGGCCCGCGATCGAGGCGACGACGGCGACACCGAAGGTGTCCGGCATCACCGGCAAGGTCGGCACCATCACGGGCGTGGACGGTGGACGTCAGATCACGATCGACGGCCGACCGATCTACACCTTCATCGGGGACAAGAAGGCCGGTGACGTGACGGGTCAGGGCGACAAGGGCGTCTGGTACGTCGTGAACCCGGACGGCTCCGAGCAGAAGAAGTAGGCCAGGCACCCCGGCGGGACGGCAGGGATGCCACGCCCGCCGGGTTCAGTCCTCGGGCTCGGCCGGGTGCCCGCCCACGCGCACGGGCTCCACCTGCTCGAGCAACGCGTGCACACCCGGCAGACCGAGCCCGGTGAACAGCGCCGCCCACAGATCCCGGAGCTGCCCCTCGGTGTCCCGCGTCAGCCGGGCGCTCGTCCGGGCCCACATCACCCCGAAGGTCGACGTCAGCACGAGGTCCGCCGCACGTGCCCACTCGGGGTCGGTGGCCGGTCCGGTGCCACCGCTCGAAGCCGACAGGTGCCGACGGACGTAGTCGTCCCACGTGAAGACCCGTGGGATCACCTCCCCCGCACCGCGGAGTTCGTGACTCAGGCGGATCGCCCCGGCAGCCACCGGACACCGTATGGCGTCGGAACAGGCGGACGTGAGCATGACGAGCAGGTGTTCGAGCCCCTCAGGCTGCCGGATCAGCGAGTCGATCGCCGCCCAGCGCGCCTGCTGCCGTTCGATGACCGCGAAGGCGAGTTCGTGCTTGGACGAGAACACGTGGTATCCGATCGCCGACTTCGGGCGGTCCATCGCGGCGGCGACCCGTGCGAACGAGGTCCCCGCGTAGCCGTGGCTCGCGAACACCGCCGCCGCAGCCTCGATGATCTGCTCGCGGGTCCGGGTCTTCGCCTGCTGCCGCTGGTTCATCGCACTCCTCGGTCGGGTCTTGGTTCATCATACGAACGTCTGACCAGGAGTCGGCAGCGGTCGCACCGGGCGTAATGCCTCTGATCCCCTCAGCTTCAAGATTTCGCTAGACGATCGTCTAGCGCGTTGTTAGCGTTCACGCACACCGGGCCACCCCGGCCCGTCCCCCCACGAAGCGAGGAGTCCCCATGCGTTCGACCCCGTCCACCCACCGCTCCCCGTCGGTCCGCCGACTGACCGTGCTCGCGACGTGCGTCACCCTCGGCGGTGCGCTCGCCGCAGGCGTCCTGGTCCCCGCGCAGGCCGGAGCTGCCACGATCTCCCACACGACGCACGCCACACACACCTCGACCCGGGCTGCGGCCGTGGCGTTCACCGCGAAGACCCACGGCGGGCCCGACCGGAAGAGCTTCACCGGCATCACCTTCGCCGGGACCGGGAAGCCCGGCGCCCTGGTCATCGTCTACTACGACGCACCGGGCAAGCCGCGCGGCCTGTTCAACAAGCACATCGCCGAGGTCACTTCGAGCAGGCGACTCGGGCGGACCGGTGGTCAGCTCCGGGAACCGGCTGTACGGGATCATCTCGAGCAGCACGACGAGGGCGGCGACGGGCGCGACGAGCACGACGGGTTCGACGGGTTCGACGGGTTCGACGGGTTCGACGGGTTCGACGGTGCTGCTCTACACGCCCGCCCAGCAGGTCCTCACCGAGCTGTTCCGGTACCGGCTGGCCCCGGCGTCCTGAGCCGCTGGCCGCTGGTGGGCGACTGAGCGCTGCCTCATGACCCGGACACGCCCCGGCCACCTCGCCGCCACACCGCCGACGACCCGCGCCGCGATCCTGCGGGGAGCCGGACGCCACCACGTCCGGCTCCCCACGACCCCCGGGTCCTGATCAGATCGAGGTTGCCCCGTGTCCCCGCTCCGCCGCTCCCCACTCACCCACTCCCCACTCACCCGTTCGCCGCGCACCACCCGCGTCGCAGCGACCGCCCTCGCCGGCTTGGCCGTCGTCGCCTCCGCCGCGTTCTCCGTCACGGCAGCCCACGCCGACGACACCCTGCAGCCGGCCTTCACCGCCGCCGACCACCCGATCACCGACGTCCCCGGGCTGGTCAACGGCCGTGAGCTCGCCGCGGTCCACGGCCGGTCTGGTCAGACCGTGAACGCCCCGCGCCTGATCCGCTCCGAGTCACTCGACAAGATCACCGCCGCCGGGGCCACGTCCCTGGCCGACGAGTACCACGTCGACCTCGTCGTCGACCTGCGCACCCCGTCCCAGATCGCCGCGAAGCCGGACGTCGCGATCCCGGGTGCGCGCCACGTCGACATCTCCATGTTCGGCGCGGACGGCGACTACAGCGACGACACCGCGATGTACCACGACCTGGTCGACAAGGGCCGGGTCGACCAGGCGACACCCGGGTCGATGATCACCGCGTACCGCCGGGTGCTCCGGATCCTCGCCACGCACACCAGCGGCACGGTGCTGATCCACTGCTCGCACGGCATGGACCGCACCGGCACCGTGGTGGACCTGCTCGACCGGGTCCTCGGCGTGGACAGCGCGGACATCCTGCGCGACTACCTGCTCTCGAACACGCAGCTCGGGGTGACCTGGGCGACCCCGCAGCTGCTGCAGGGCACCTTCGAGCAGGACATCGCGACCGAGTACGGCGGCATGGGCTCCTACCTGACCGACACGATCGGCGTGACCAAGCACGAGGCTGCCGCCCTGCGCGAGCGTTTCCTGGTGTCGAACGACCCCACCGTGTCCTCGATCGCGGTCGCCGGCGTGCGTGTCCACCTGCCCGCCGCTGCCTCGTCGCACGGTGCGACCGTGACCGCCCCGGTCCGGACGCTGCGCGTCGCCGACGTCCACGTGCACACGACGAACCCGAACGCGGCCGCCGCTGTGCACGTGTCCGGCCGGACGGCACGCATCACGGTCACCGCCCAGGACGGCACCACGAAGAAGGAGTACCGCCTGACGGTGCGGCACCGCTAGCCCAACGCCGACCGCCCGCGGCCCGCGCCGGGCGGTCGGCGTGACCAACTGTTCACCACCACCGGCGCCCGGTCCGGGCGTCCCTCCGGCTACCGTGACACTCGTGCAGTCCTCCAGACAACGGCGCCCGCGGTGACCGGACACCCCGCCGTCCCGACAATCCACGACGTCGCCGCCCTGGCCGGTGTGTCGAAGTCGGTCGTCTCCCGCGCCCTCGCCGGCGCGTACGGCGTGGCGCCGTCGACGACCGAGCGGGTCAAGCGGGCGGCGCTCGACCTCGGCTACGTCGCGAACGCGAACGCCCGCGGCATGTCGGCACACCGCACGCACACGCTCGGGGTGTTCGTCCGCGACGCCTCCACCCCGTTCTACGGACACCTGCTGACCGCGTTCCAGCTGCAGGCCGCGGCGCGCGGGTACCGCGTCGTCACCGCCACGGGTGCGGGGTCGTTCCCGGTCAGCGAGGAACGCCGGGCGCTCGAGACCCTGGTCTCCCTGCGCGTCGAGGGGCTCATCGTCTGCAGCGGCGCCCTGCCGATCGCCGACGTCCTGCCGTTCGCCCGGCGCATCCCGACCGTGGTCTCCGGGCGCCCCGAGACGAACGATGCAGTGAGCAGCGCGTACTGCGATGAGCGCGGCGGCGGACGCGGGCTCGCCGACCACGTCGCCGACCTCGGACACCGACGCGTCGCCGTGCTGACGGTCACACCGTCCGGGTCACTGACGCAGTCGGCACGCACCGACGCGATGGTGCGCCGCCTGCGTGCACGCGGCGCCGAGGTGCTCCGGATCCGCTCCGAGGACCACGGAGCAGACCCCGAGGACCTCGACTCGTTCGTCGAGCAGGTCCTGCGGGCCGGAGGTGTCACGGCGATCATGGCACCGAGCGACCGCTGGGCCGTCGGCGTGCTCGAGTCGATGCGCCGCCGCGGCCTCCGTGCACCGGACGACCTGTCGGTCACGGGCTACGACGGCGTCGCCCCACTCGCCACCGAGCTGCTCGGCATCACCTCGTGGCGACAGCCGCTCGGCCTGATCGGTCGTCTGTCCGTCGACGACGTCGTCGACCAGATCGACGGCCGTTCGACGGGCGTCACCCACAACGCGGTCGACGGCACCCTGGTACCGGGCCGGACCGCCGCCCGCGTCTGAGCGCCGGGCGGAGCGCACCGACGAGAACGGCCGGCCCCGCGCCGCCGACACCCATCGTTCACCGTTCCGTCACGGACCGACGGGTGAGATCCGAGCCCGTCCGGTCGATCATGGGGAACGTTCCCGACGATCGGGAACGTTCCCCATCGAACGACCACGGACGGACTCATGCCCCAGAACGTCACCGCCAAGCTGCCGCGCGACCCGAGCGACCCCTACCGCCACGGCATCTACCTGCGCCCGGACGCCCGCACCTGCCGGGCCGTCACGGTCGTCACCGACCAGCTCCGCGCGCAGTACGGCCTGCTGTCGGCCGGTGCCTTCCCGCCGCACGCGACGCTCGTCGGCAGCCAGCCGTTCGGCAGCCACGAGGACCAGGTCGTCGCGGCGGTCACAGCGCTGCTCGACAGCCGACCGGCGTTCGACGTCCACAACGCCGGCGTCCGTGAACAGGGCATCGGGTTCGTCTACGACGTCGCGACCCGACCGGACGGCTCGCACAACGACGACTTCGTCCGGCTCGCCGCCGACATCGAGGCCGTGGTCGCACCGTTCCGGCAGCCGATGCAGGTCCCGCTGGCGAACGACTACGACCCGGAGCAGTACCGCGCGCACCTCTCCCTCGCCTCGCACGACCTGTACGGCCGGCCGGACCTGCACGACGAGGTCGGCGCGTTCATCCGCGAGCTCGACGTCGACGTGCCGACCGGGTTCCGCGGCGACACCGTCGTGCTCTACCGCACCGCGAGCCCGGACTGGTCCGGTCGCTGGTGGCAGACGATGACGTGGGAGCACGTCCACACCTGGAAGCTCGCCTGACCGTGGCCGCGACCCTCCGCGACGTCGCCGAGCGGTGCGCCATCTCGCGATCGCTCGTGTCACTCGCCCTGCGGGGCGACGACGGTGTGTCCCGGCCACGTCGGGAACTCGCGGTGCGGACGGCGGACGAGCTGGGCCTCCCGGTCGGTTCGCTCGCCAGGCGACGCGCGCAGGGCGCGCCGCTCGTACTCGGGGTGGTCGTCACCGAAGCCGCGAACCCGTTCCACGACGAAGCGCTCCGGAGCGCACGCGCGACCGCGCAGACCCTGGGGTTCGCGCTCCGGGTCGTGGACGGGTTCCGTGACCCTGCCCGGCTGGCCGACGGCCTGGAGGCCCTGCACGCCTCCCACGGATCGGCCGACGGTGTCCTCGGGGTCGCGGTCCTGAGCAGTCGGCTCGCCCCGGCACGGCTCGCTGCGGTCGCGCGCGACCTGCCGGTCGCGGTCCTCGGGTCGAGCGGGTCGGCGCTCGCCGGCCTCGGACTCGACACCGTGCGCGCCGACGAGGAATCGGGCATGCGCGCGCTGGTGCTCCACCTCGCCGCACTCGGGCACCGGCGCACGTGCTTCGTGGCGGAGTCCGACCATCCCTCGACGACACGGCGTGCCGTCGCGCACGCCGCGGTCACCGCACAGCTCGGCGCACCGGGCGACCACCGCGTCGACGACGTCGAGGCCCTGGCGACCGACCCGGCGCGGATGGCCCGGCACCTCGGTGACGGGGTGACGGCCTTCGTCGGGACGAACGACGCGACCGCAGCGCGGCTCGTGGCGATCGCCGACGGCGCGGGACTCGCGCTCCCCCGGATGGCGGCGGTGACCGGGTTCGACGGCACCGGTCTCGGCGAACGGCTCGACCTGACGAGTGTCGACCAGCCCCGCGTCCGGATGGGCGCGCGGGCGGTCGAGCTCGTGGTCGAGCGGCTCCGGGGTCGTCGCGGCGACCGGCACGAGGTGCTCCCGACGCACCTGCTGCCGCGTGGGTCCACCGCGAGGGCGGTCGCCGAGCACACGCTCGGCTGACCGCTCGCGACGCCCACGTCGAATCGGTCGGCGGCCCGGTCCGTGCCTCAGTCGGCGGGCCGGCTGGCGGCCCGGTCAGCGGCTCAGTCGGTGGCGGTCGTGGCCGACAGCTCCTGCACCCGGCGCACCAGCTCGGCATGCGATCCCCCGGCGCCGGCGGCGACGTAGTCGTCGGCCAGGTGGGCGCGGTCGACGGCTTCGCCCCGACGGAAGCCCCGGAACCACCCGCCGGCGCGCTCGAGCACCAGTGCCCCGGCGGCGACGTCCCACGGGTGCGTGGCGAAGCCCATCGTCACGTCCGACCACCCGGCGGCGACGTGCACCAGGTTGAGGGCGCCGCTGCCGAGGCTGTGGTGGTGGCGGTACCGGAGCGTCAGGTCCCGGAGCAGGTCGAACGCCGCGGCCTCGCCGAGCAGGTCGAGGTCCTGCTGCACCGGGAAGCTCGTCAGCACGGTCGCGGCGTCGTCGGGCCCCGACGACGAGTGCATCGGGGCGCCGTCGAGCCAGGCGCCGTCGTCGTCCGCCGCGAACACGTGGTCGGCGACCGGGTCGAACACCACACCGGCGACGACCTCGCCGTCGACCTCGGCCGCGATCGAGATGCACCAGTACGCGAGTCCGCGGGCGAAGTTCGCGGTGCCGTCGATCGGGTCCACGATCCACCGCACCACGGGGTCCGCGGTGCTGCCGACGCCCCCGGCGGTGCCGGTGGTGTCGCTGCCGCCGGTGGTGCCGCCTTCTTCGCCGAGCACGACGGAACCCGGCACGGCGGCGGAGAGCACCGCCGTGATCGCCTCTTCCGCCGCGCGGTCGTGCAGGGTCACCACGTCGTGCGCATCGCGCTTCGTGCTGATCGTCATCGGGGCGCGGAACACGGCGAGCAGGTCGGGCGCGACAGTGCGCGCGGCCTCCTCGGCGATCGCCCGGAGTGTCTGGGGAGCAGGAACGGTTCGCATGGTCCCCGGTTCTACGACGTCGAGGCCCCTGGACGGCGAACCACGCCGGTCGACGGGCCGAACCCGAGGTGAACGCGCGGCGTGCGGCGGTGAACGTCGGCACCCGATCGGCGGAGGGGTTGAACGCGGCGTGAACGGGTGACGGCGGGTGGCCGACGTGCCTTGACCGGTCTCCGACCCCCGCCGCACAGTGGAGTCGTTCCCGGTTAGGGAACGTTCCCTACTCGGAGGAGTCCGCCCCATGACGGTCCCCGTCAGGTCCGGCCTGGTCGCCGGTCCCCCGCGTACCGCAGGGTCGCCGCGGTCCCCGCAGTCGCCGCGTCCACCCCGGGCGACCCAGACGACGCGGTCCTCGTTGCGCTCGGACCGCCGGCTCGGTCTGGTGCTCCTCGCTCCGGCGCTGCTCGCGTTCGCGGTCTTCGTCTTCTACCCGCTCGGCCGCGTCCTGGTCCTCAGCACCCAGGGCACGGACATCTTCGGTCAGCCGGCGGGCTCGGTGGGGCTGCAGAACTACGTCCGCACGTTCACCGACCCCGCGTTCGGACGGACGATGCTGACCACCGCGGTCTTCTGCGTCGGCGTGGTCGTCGGCCGCATCGTGTTCGGTCTGCTCGTCGTGATCCCCCTGACCGTGAAGCTCCGCGGCCTGCCGGTCTTCCGCGCACTCCTGACGGCACCCATGGTCGTGTCCGTGTCAGCGGGGTCCGTCGCGTTCGCGGCGATGCTCGCACCCGGCAACGGGCTGCTGAACACGGTGATCACCCAGTTCGGCGGCGCGCCCGTGCCGTTCCTGACGAGCACGCAGTGGGCCCTGGCGAGCGTCATCGTCGTGACGATCTGGGGGTCGCTCGGGTTCACCGTGCTGCTCCTGCTCGGAGCGTTCGGCGCCATCGACCAGGACGTCATCGAGGCGGCGCACCTGGACGGCGCCGGGCCCGTGCGGACGCTCTGGTCGATCTCCCTGCCGCTCGTCACGCCGACGCTCTTCTTCGTCGTCGTGACCGGCACCGTCGAGGCACTGACGACCTTCGGGCAGATCCAGATCCTCACGGGCGGCGGTCCGGCCGACTCCTCGAAGACCCTCGTCTACGCGATCTACCAGCAGGCCTTCGGGTCCGGCAGCGCGAACTTCGGCCTCGCCGCCGCGCTCGGGGTCGTCCTGTTCCTGCTGGTCCTCGGGCTGTCGATGGTGCAGTTCGGCGTGCTCGAGAAGCGGGTGAACTACTGATGCGCCCCGTCACCGCACGCCGGCTCCGGAGCGTCTTCGTCTACGCCTGGCTCGTCATCGCGGTCGTCGTCGTCTGCTTCCCGCTCTACTACGTGTTCGAGGGCGCGCTCACCCCGACCCGGTACCTGGACCAGGGCCTCGCCGGTCTGGTGCCGATCCACCTGACGCTCGACAACATCGTCCGGGCCACGCAAGTCGTCCCGCTCGGGCAGCAGTTCCTGAACAGCGTCGTCGTCACCCTCGCCCAGACGGTGCTGCAGGTCGGCATCGGCATCATCACCGCCTACGCACTGGTGTTCTGTCGACTCCGGGGCGCCCGTGCCCTGTTCCTCGTCCTGCTCGCCAGCATGATGATCCCCGGCGAGACGACCCTGATCGCGAACTACCTGACCGTCTCGTCGTGGCACCTCATCGACACGCTCCTGGTCGTCTTCCTGCCGTTCGTGGCCTCGGCGCTGACGATCTTCCTGTTCCGCCAGGCGTTCCTGAGCTTCCCGGACGAGCTGCGCGAAGCCGCGGTGCTCGACGGCGCCGGACACTTCCGGTTCATCCGGTCCATGCTCCTGCCGCTCACCCGCCCGACGCTCGTCTCGGTCACCCTGGTGAGCGCGACGGCCGCCTGGAACGGGTTCTTCTGGCCGCTCCTCGTCACCAACTCGCCGGAGCACCGCACCGTGCAGGTCGGCATCGCCCAGCTGTCCGACGCCGAGGCTGCCGACATCGGCGTGGTCCTCGCCGGCGCCGCCATGGTGACCCTCCCCGTCCTGGTCCTCGTCCTCGTCGCCCAGCGGTTCCTCGCCGGCGGCCTCACCGCCGGGGAGGAACCGCTGGGCGACGAGGACGAGGACCAGGACGGGGAG
>NZ_QKSX01000024.1:0-45381 GCF_003234305.1 Curtobacterium sp. MCLR17_055 | reverse complement strand
GGCCTGCGCGGAGGAGATCCCGAACGCGGCACCGCCGAGGACGAGGGCGCCGGTCGTGGCGAGGGTGATGGAGGTCTTGAGGCTCTTACGCATCGTGATCAGTCCTTTGCTGTTGTCGCGCTCGGCGCGGCTGCTGTGTGCGCGCCGAACACACCCTTGGCGGGGTGGAGAACCAGCGATGTGCGGCTGGTGAGCGCTCCGGGCGTTTCCCGGTCGTTGCAGGTGATTCGGCGTCGTCCGCCAGTCGGATTGGAACGATTTCTCCGGGCCTGCCACCCCTAGGCTCGGGTCATGCGGGGAACGACGATCCGACCGACCACGGAGGACGACTGGGAGTCCGTTCGGGCGCTGCGGCTGGAGATGCTCCGGGACACCCCGAAGGCGTACGGGGAGCGGCTCGCCGACGCGGAGCGGCTGCAGGAGCGTGACTGGCGTCGACGCGGCCGCCGTGAGCACGACGTCGGCGGGACGACCCTCGCCGCGATCGGTGCCGACGGCCGGTGGCTCGGGACGATGGGGGTGTTCGTGCCCGGCCCCCGGGTCGGGCCGCTCCTTGTCGGCGTCTACGTCGCTCCGTCGCACCGGGGCCGTTCCGCCGGTGTCGCCGATGCGTTGCTCGACGAGATCGAGGTGTGGGCGGCGGCGCACGGATCGGCCCTTCGGCTGCACGTGCACGAGGGGAACACCCGCGCGCAGGCTTTCTACGCCCGACGTGGCTACGAGCCGACAGGTGCGAGCGAGGCGTACGTCCTCGATCCGAGCGAACTCGAGCTCGAGATGATCCGGCAGCTGCGGGGATCGCTGTGAGCGGCGGGACGGCCGAAGCTGCCGGGGCTGCCGGGCCCGTCGTGCGGTGGCTGCTGTCCGACGTGGGCGGCGTCCTCGAGCTCGTCGATGACGCCGCCTGGCCCGGACGCTTCCGGGCGCGGTGGGCCGAGCGTCTCGGGATGACGACGGACGACTTCTCCGCACGCCTCGTCGCAGCGGACCTGCCCGACGCCTCCCGTCAGACCGGCGTCGTCGACCGGTACTGGGGCGCGATCGGGACAGCGCTCGACCTCGGGGCCGACCAGCTCGCCGTCATGCGGGCCGACTTCTGGGATGCGTACTGCGGAACGCTGAACCAGCCGTTGTACGACTTCTTCGCCGGACTCCGCGGAACGATCGGCCTCGCGATCCTGTCGAACTCGGGCGATGGTGCTCGCGAGGAAGAGGAGCGGCGCTTCCGGTTCTCGGCGGTGTTCGACCCGATCTGCTACTCCCACGAGATCGGTGTGAACAAGCCCGACGCCGAGGCGTTCCGGATCACGCTCGAGCGCTTGGGGGCGGACCCGGACGAGGTGTTCTTCGTGGACGACGTGCCAGAGAACATCGAGGCCGCACGTGCGCTCGGCATCGGGGCGCACCTGCACGTCGACACCGACGAGACGATCCGGGTGCTCGATGCGGTCGTGCGGGGGAGCGGCCGGCAGTGACCGTCGGCATCGTGTTCTTCGACGTCGACGGCACCCTCGTCAGCCCCGGTTCCAGCAGCAGCTTCCTTGCCGCCCGGCTCGGGCACCAGGGCACGCTCGACGACGCAGAAGCCCGCTACGCCGACGGCGATCTCACCAACCAGCAGGTCAGTGAAGTCGACGCACTCGGGTGGCGTGACACATCCGTCGCGACGGTCGACCGGTGGCTCGACGACCTGCCGGTGTTGCCCGGAACCGAGACCGTCGTCGCGTGGTGCCGTGCCCACGACGTCGAACCCGTGCTCGCGTCGCTCGCGTGGCAACCCGTGACCCGTTCCCTCGCGCGGCGGTTCGGGTTCGTCCCGAACGGCGGGCCCCGAGTCGGCGAGCACGACGGCGTCCACGACGGCACCGTCGCCGAGCACTTCGACGAGTTCGACAAGCGGGACCGGGCGCTCGCGCTCGCTCGCGACCTCGGTGTGTCGATCGAACACTGCTGCGCCATCGGCGACAGCCGCTCGGACATCCCGCTCTTCCAGGCGCTCCCCAGTGCGTTGGCGCTCAACGCGGGTCCGGCGGCACGTGCGGCCGCGAGTGACGCGATCGACGCGGACGACCTCTCGCGCATCATTCCCTGGCTCGACCGCTGGCTCCGGGAACTCGCCTGATCGATCGGCTCTGAGACGGATGCGGCATGATCGGTCCGTGCCTGATGTGAACCCGACCGCCGCGTACCGTGCCGCCCGCGATCAGCTCCTCGCCGCGGAGTCTCCCGAAGCGGCACGCGCCGGGTTCCGCTGGCCGGACGTCGGTGACACGTTCAACTGGGCGACCGACTGGTTCGACGTCATCGCGACCGACAACAGCCGCACCGCGCTCTGGATCGTCGAGGAGGACGGCCGTGAGCAGCGGTTCAGCTACGCCGAGATGGCCGCACGGTCCGATCGGCTCGCCGCGCGCCTGCACGGCTTCGGCGTGCAGCAGGGCGACCACGTCCTCGTCATGCTCGGCAACCAGCTCGAGCTCTGGGAGACCATGCTCGCCGTGATCAAGCTCGGTGCGGTCATCCTGCCGACGTCGACCATGCTCGACACGGCCGACCTGCAGGACCGCGTCGACCGGGGCTCAGTGGCGCACGTCGTCACGAACCGGAGCGAGACGCACAAGTACGACGACGTCCGCGGGTCCTTCACACGCATCGTCATCGGCGGTCCCGCTGACGGGTGGACGGAGTACCCGAGCGACCTGGGTGAGCCCGCTCCCAGTGATGAGGTCCGCCCCCACGTCGTCACCCGCACGACCGACCCGTGCCTGGTCTACTTCACGTCCGGCACGACGTCGAAGCCGAAGATGGTCGTGCACACCCAGACGTCGTACCCGGTCGGTCACCTCAGCACGATGTACTGGCTCGGCGTCCGGCCCGGTGACGTGCACCTGACGATCAGCTCGCCCGGGTGGGGCAAGCACGCCTGGAGCTGCTTCTTCGCGCCGTGGATCGCGGAGGCCACCGTGTTCATCCACAACACTGCGCGCTTCGACCCCGCCGCACTCCTCGCGCAGCTCGAGCAGGCCGAGGTCAACACGTTCTGCGCGCCGCCGACCGCGTGGCGGATGATGCTGCAGTCCGACCTCGGCGTGAAGCCGCGCGCGCTCCGTGAGCTCATCTCGGCCGGCGAGCCGCTCAACCCCGAGGTCATCGGCCGGGTCGAGGCAGCGTGGGGGCTCACCATCCGCGACGGCTACGGGCAGACCGAGACCACGGCGATCATCGGCAATGCTCCGGGCGCCGCCGTGACGCCCGGCGCGATGGGCAAGCCGCTCCCCGGCGTGACCGTGACGCTGCTCGACCCCGTCACCGGCGAACCGGGCGACGAGGGCGAGGTCTGCCTCGACCTCACCGAGCGGCCCGTCAACCTGATGGCCGAGTACCTCGGCGACCCCGACCGCACCGCCTCGTCGATGCGCGACGGCTTCTTCCACACCGGCGACATCGCCGTCCGCGACGCCGACGGCGAGCTGACCTTCATCGGCCGCACCGACGACGTCTTCAAGTCCTCGGACTACAAGGTGTCGCCGTTCGAGGTGGAGAGCGCCCTGCTGCAGCACCCGGCCGTGGCCGAGAGCGCGGTCGTCCCGGCACCCGACGATGCCCGTCTCAACGTCGTCAAGGCGTACGTCGCGTTGGCCACCGGATGGGAGGCGTCGGCCGACACCGCCAGGCAGGTCCTGGAGTACGCACGCACGGCTCTCCCCGCGTATGCGCGCGTCCGCCGCGTCGAGTTCGCGGAGCTCCCGAAGACCATCTCGGGCAAGATCCGCCGCGTGGAGCTGCGGGAGCGCGAGGAGCAGTCGGTGACCAACGGCACGCGCGCCGAGGGCGAGTGGCGCGACGACGAGTTCCCCGGCCTCCGAGCACCCCGCCCGCAGGCGAGCTGACCCGCACGGGCACCGAGGGCTCGGCACGTGGAACTGATCAAGGACGTCTCGCGCGGCGACTGGTTGCTGGCCCGGGCCGGCGCGTTCGCCTCGTTCGGCGGCGTCGCGGGCACCGGGTTCGAGGCGTACGCCCGGATCCTGCACCCGCTCCGAGCGGATCGCGAAGACCGGACGACCGTGGACGAGCACGACGAGCACCCGGTCCTCGAATCGGCCGAGTGGCGCTGGGCCGACGTCGCCGAGCGCACCCGTCGGACGATCGACCCGCTCGTGTCGTGGCAGACGCTCAGCGGTCGGGACGACGAGTCGGACCTGCCCTTCGACGACGGCTGGGTCGTCCATCCACCCGAAACGGGCTGGTACGAGCCGAAGCAACTCGCCGCGCTGACCGGGCTCCTCGCCGGGGCGACGTCGACGCCGGACGACCTGGTCGGGGCGGTCTGGGACGGATGGGGCGACTTGAACGCGTCGACGTTGGGCTTCGGGTGGCAGGGGAGCGGCGAGCCGACGGCGGCCGAGCGCGTGGAGATGCAGGCGCACATGGCCCGGGCCCAGGCGCAGCACCGGCGGGAGCAGGCTGCGCTCCGAGAGTCGCTCGCGGGTCCGCGCTTCCTGTGGCCGGCCCGCGAGTGCTTCCTGCTCTCCATGTCCCTGCCGCAGCTCAGCGACCCGTCCTGGACGGACGACGCCCGCGTGGGCACGTACGTCGATGTCGGGCACACCCCGCAGATGCTCTGGCCCGAGGGGCACGAGTGGGTGCTCGCCACCGAGATCGACTGGGACTCGACGATCGTCGCAGGCTCACGGTCACTCGTCGACGCGGTCCTCGCCGACGCCCGGTTCGAGGCGTACGAGGTCGACGCGGACGCCTCCCCGGGCTGATCAAACCGGCAGGGCCACCTCGGTGGTCACGCGCCGGACACTCCGGGTGGACGCGGCGACCACGGTGGCGACGACGATGACGACGGCGCAACCGACCAGGGTCGCGGGCGTGCCGACCGCGTGCGCCAGCGGTCCCACCAGGGCCTCGCCGAGCGGGACGGCGACGAACGACCCGACCATGTCGTACGAGTAGACCCGCGACAGCACGGCCCGGGGCACGTTCGACTGCAGCGCGTGGTCCCAGGCGATCGCGAACAGCTCGATGGCAACCCCGCCCAGGGCGAACGCGACGAGCAGGGTCGGCAGGGCCGGTGCGCCGGCGAGCGCCAGGACGGGGAGCGCGGTCACGGCCATCAAGGCGACGCCGATGCCGAGGGCGTGCCGTGGCCGCCACCGCAGCGCGATCAGTGCTCCGAATGCCAGGCCGACGGTCTGCGCCGCGACGACGAGTCCCCAACCCGCCCTGCCGAACGAACCGTCCGCGACCACCGGACCCAGCACGGTCGTGGCACCGACGAAGGCTGCGTTGAGCACCGCGAACTGGGCGACCACCGTCCAGACCCAGCGCCGTCCCGAGAACTCGACCCATCCCTCCCGGATGTCCGCGATCACCGACGGGCGGTCGGCCGGCGCGACGGACGTGCGACGTGGCAGTCGGATCCGTGCGTACAGGGCTGCAGCGACGGCGAAGCCGGCCGCGTCCACCGCCAATCCCCACCCGGCGCCGACGAGCGCCACGATGCCGGCGCCGGCGGAGGCCCCGACGATCGTGCCGGCGTTGATGCTCAACCGGATCACGGCGTTCGCCGGACGGAGCAGTGCCTCGGGCACGGTCTCGGGGACCATGGCAGCGGTCGTCGGCAGGCTGACCGCGGCGACCGCACCGTTCAGGATGCTCAGAACGACGAGGAGCGGGACGGTCGCGGTGCCCGTCAGGACGAGCGCGGCGACGGCGCCCTGCGTCAGTGCGGCACCGAGCGACGTGCCGACGAGCACGACGTCACGGGGGAGACGGTCGGCGATGACCCCGCCGAACAGCAGGACGGCGACGTTCGCGACCGAGCGTGCGGCCACGACGAGGCCGAGGTCGACGGGCGAGCCGGTGAGGTCGAGGACGGCGAACGCCAACGCGATCGGGGCGACGGCGTTGCCGAGGATGCTCACCGTGCGGGCGGCGAGCAGCCAACGGAACGGCGCGTGCCGGAGGACGCCCGTGGTCGGCGTGCTCACGGTCGCCGCATCGGGAACATCGAGACGGTCATCGACACCGGAACGGTGCCCGGGGTGCGGGGGCGCTGCGCTGCGGCGTGGAGCAGGGCGGAGGCCTGGCCGACGTGATGCACCACGCGACGCCACGTCTCGGGGCCGACCCACAGTTCGGCGTCGGTGGAGACGCCGGGCCCCGTAGTCCGCTGTCGCACGCGTCGCCGGAGCTCCTCGACCTGCGCCTCGACGTAGACGAGCTGGTCCTCGACCGGGACGTCCTCGGCGCCGCTGTCGGATCGGGCGTCGGGGTCGAACGCCTGCGACGACGACTCGTGCCGGTACCGCTTCGCCTCGCCGCCCCGGAGCCGGACGACCTCGACGACGGCGACCAGCCCGGCCCGTTCGAGGACGCGCAGGTGGTAGCTCGCGGTCGCCTGCGAGAGCCCGAGTTCCCGTGCGGCCTCGGCCGCGCTCATCGCGGAGCTCGTCACCAGCGACAGCAGGCGGAGCCGTATCGGGTGGGCGGTCGCCCGGAGGGACTGGAGGCTGGACATGCGCCCATCCTTCGTCCCCACACCCGGCACCGTCAAATGGCCCTTTGGGGGTTGTTCGGACCGATCTGCGCGCCGGCCTTTCGCCTCCAGCGACACCTCACGGCCGGCAGCAAGCGTGAACTGTCGCCCCGCGCGAAAACCCGCGCGACGCCGGCCCCGCGGCCCACCCGCGCGAAAACCCGCGCCCCCCGCGCCGCCCCCGCGTCACCCTGTGGGAGCACACATCTCCCCCCAGCGGCGGACGCGGCGCCGACGGCCCCTCCCGTAGCGTCGAGGCCGTGATCGAAGTCAGCCATCTCACCAAACAGTACGGTCCGAAGACCGCCGTGGACGACGTCTCCTTCGTCGTGCGTCCCGGCAGTGTGACCGGCTTCCTCGGGCCCAACGGCGCCGGGAAGTCCACCACGATGCGCATGATCATGGGGCTCGACCGGCCCACGTCGGGCACAGCCACCGTGAACGGCCAGCCCTACACGAGCTTCCGCGACCCGCTCCGGCAGGTCGGCGCCCTGCTCGAGGCGAAGGCCGTGCACTCGGGGCGCAGCGCCTACAACCACCTGCTCTCGCTCGCGGCGACCCACGGCATCCCGAAGTCCCGCGTGCACGAGGTCATCGACATGACCGGCCTCGACTCCGTCGCGAAGAAGCGCGTCGGCGGGTTCTCGCTCGGCATGGGGCAGCGTCTGGGAATCGCTGCCGCACTGCTCGGCGACCCGAAGACCCTGATCCTCGACGAGCCCGTCAACGGCCTCGACCCCGACGGTGTCGTGTGGGTGCGTCAGCTCGCTCGCCGCATGGCCGCCGACGGCCGCACGGTGTTCCTCTCCAGCCACCTGATGAGCGAGATGGCGCAGACCGCCGACCGCGTGGTCGTGCTCGGCCGAGGCAAGGTCCTGGCCGACGCCCCGATCGCCGAGTTCGTCGCCGGTGGCGGCGCCGCTGCCGGCACCGATGCCGCCGTCAGCCGCGTCATCGTCCGCACGCCGGACCCGAACGGCCTGTTCACCGCCATCGGCCCGAACGCCGCGGTCACCCAGCGCGAGGACGGCTCGTTCCTCGTCGTCGGGCCCGACGCACCGACGGTCGGCAACATCGCCGCACAGGCCGGCGTCCCCCTGCACGAACTCACCCCGACCGGCGCGAGCCTGGAGGAGGCCTACATGGCCCTCACCCGCGACGACGTCGAGTACCGATCGGAGGGCACCCGATGAGCGCCACCACCTCGCCCACCACGCCGTCGACCCGGATGTCCGGCTCGACCCGCCTGTCGTTCCCGCACCTGGTGCGGAGCGAGTGGATCAAGCTGCGCAGCATCCGGTCCACGTTCTGGTGCTACGCGATCCTGGTCGTCCTCACGATCGGCATGGCCGCGCTGATCGGGGCGAACACGAACAGCGGCGGCCAGGAGCTGCCGACGGACGTCGCCAACGGCACCTTCGTGAACGCCAACGCCGTGGGTGTCCTGCTCTCGTCGCTCGTCGTCGGCGTGCTCGGCGTCCTCATCATCACCGGTGAGTACGGCACGGGCCAGGTCCGCTCGACCTTCACCGCAGACCCGCGGCGCACCGGCGTGATCCTGGCGAAGGCCACCGTCCTCGCCATCGCGACCTTCGTCGTCAGCGCCGTCGCCACCTGGATCGGCGTCCTCATCTCGCTCCCGCTGCTGGCCGGCAACGGTGTCGAGCCGGAGCTCGGGGACCCGTCGGTGTTCCTGCCGATCCTCGGTTCGTCGGTCTTCCTGACCCTGCTGGCGCTCCTCGCGTACGGCATCGGTCTGCTCGTCCGGTCGAGCGCCGGCGGCATCGCGATCACGCTCGGCCTCCTGCTGGTCGTTCCGGGGGTGCTCGCACTCATGAGCGGACTGATGAAGGTCGACTGGCCGATGGACATCGCGGCGTTCCTGCCCGACTCGGCCGGCGGCCAGCTCTACGCCTACTCGTACGACGGCGCGAGCACGGTCGACAACAGCGGGGTCGTGCTGAACGGCTGGGGCGGCTTCGGCGTCCTCGCCGCCGAGGTGCTCGTCGTGGGTGGCCTCGCCCTGACGCTCGCGCGCCGTCGCGACGTCTGACGCGACCACCCCACGGCCGGGAGGCGCGGTGCCAGCCGGCACCGCGCCTCCCGTCGTTCCGCGGTGCGGGTCCATCGCGTCACTAGGCTCACAGCGTGCGCTCCGTCCCCGCCCTGCTCCTGCCCGCGATCGCGAGTGTGCTCCTGTTGGCCGGCTGCGCCGGTCCGCCGCCCGTCGACGAGGCGGCGCTGTCCGCCTGGGAGAAGCGGCAGCGAGCAGTCGAGTCGAACACTGAGCTCGGCGCCCTGTTCGCCGCGGTGTCGCCCGGTGACGACGACAGTGACGCACCGGGCACGGGCGTCACCATCACGTTCCCGCACCCGGAGTCGGTCGACCACCTCGAGTTCTCGTGCTTCGGGGACGGGCACATGAGTGGCTCCTTCACCATCGGGTCGGCGGGCGCCTCGCAGACCCAACCGACAGAGCCGATGGCTTGCCGGGAAGGTTCACAGCGGATCGACCTTCCAGCGGAGCTGCGTCGCCGGGCGGACAGCGTTTCCTTCAACGGGTTCGACAGCGACCGCGACAGCGCCTGGTACGTCCGGATCATCGCCACCGAGCCCGTCGAGGACTGACCGACCGAGCGCTCAGGACCGCCGGACGTCGTACCGGTGCAGGGTGACGCCGTTGTCGTAGCGCTGCTGCTCGAATAGGTCGAGCTGCACGAGCGGGCGGTGCCCCGAGCGCGGCGGATCGAACAACGGGCGGCCGGCGCCGAGCACCGACGGGTGCGTGAAGAGCATGACCTCGTCGAGCAGCCCGGCATCGAGCAGCTGACTGGCGATGCTCGGTCCGCCCACGCCGATGTCGCCGTCGCCGGAGGCACGGATCGCGGCCAGCTCGGCGATTGCGTCGCCGTCGCCACCGATGACCCGGGTGTCGTGGTCGGCGACCGTCCGGGTGCGGGACACCAGGATCTTCGGCTGCGCGGTCCAGATCTCGCCGTACTCGCGCAGGTACTGCGGCATCGACTCGTCGTGCCGGGCATCCGGCCAGAACGGGTCCATCATGTCGCGCACCACCCGGCCCTCGACGGACAGGGTCATCGCGGCGGCGCGGGCGTTGAACTCGCGGTGCAGTGGCTCGTCGATCCGGATCCAGTCGGGTCCGTCCAGGCCGTCGTGCTCGCCGGGGGCCCGTTCGACGAACCCGTCGACGGAGACGTTGATCCAGTAGACGAACCTCGCGGGCATGGCATGACTCCTTCGTCGAGCCGAGCGTACGCTCGCGCACGTCGCCAGGCGACACCCGCAGTCCCTCAAGCAGCACCTTCCTCAACGACGAGAGCAGGTCCGGCATGCGCCGATCGTCCACCGCACTCCTCGCCGTCGTGACGTTCCTCGGCGTCGCGACCACGGGCCTCCAGGCCGCACCAGCGGACGCGTCCGCGGTGCCGGGCGGGACCACCCGGGCGACCACCTCCACGACCGCAGCGTCGAGTGCGGCCAGCCGGCACGGCCGCGCGGCGCCCAGCCACCAGAACCCGGTCGCGCTCAGCCTGCCGGACGGGCAGACGGCGGCGAGCTGCGCGGACCCGACCGTGATCCACGGAGCCGGACGCGACCGCAACTGGTACCTGTACTGCACCACCGACGCGCTCACCGCGACGGAGCAGAACCCGGACGGGTCCCTCGTGCAGCACGCGGTGCCCACGTACCGGTCGACCGACCTGACCCACTGGACGTACGTGAACGACGCGTTCCCGACGAAGCCCGCCTGGGTGGGTGACGCGAACGGGATCTGGGCGCCGGACGTCGTGTACCGCGCCGGAGACCGCGGCCGGGCCGGCACCTGGTACCTGTACTACGCGGCATCGGACACCCCGTCGGCGACGGGCCCGAGCGGCGGCGGCTCCGCGGTCGGGGTGGCGACGAGCTCGAGCCCGACGGGGCCGTGGAAGGACTCCGGCGGACCGGTCGTGGCACCGCAGACCGCACCGAACGGCGACGGAGCACGGTGGGCGTTCGACCCCGAGGTCATCACGGCCAAGGGCACGACCTACCTGTACTTCGGCAGCTACTTCGGCGGCGTGAACGTCCGACGCCTCAGCGCCGACGGACTGCGCTCCGACCCGTCGACCGAACGGCAGATCGCGATCGACAACCGCTACGAGGGCGCGTACCTGATGCGGCACGGCGGTTGGTGGTACTTCATGGGCTCCGCCACGAACTGCTGCAGCGGTGCTCTCACCGGCTACGGCGTCTTCGTCGCCCGGTCGCGCAGCCCGCTCGGACCGTTCACGGACCGCGACGGCGTGGCGATCACGAGCACCCGGGTCGGTGGCACGCCCCTGCTCGCGCAGAACGGCAATCGTTGGGTCGGGACCGGCCACAACACCGTGGTCACCGACTTCGCCGGGCAGGACTGGATCATCTACCACGCGGCCGATCGCAACGACCCGTACTACTCGGGGCAGCCGACCTACACGAAGCGGCCGGCGCTGATCGACCCGCTCGACTGGCAGGGCGGCTGGCCGGTCGTCCGCGGTGGTGCCGGGCCGTCCGACACGGTGCAGCCAGGGCCGGTCGCGCAGCCGGGGCAACGGCCGACGTACCGGGCGTCCACCGCTCCCGTCGATGTGCCGGGGCGGACGATCCGGGCACTGTCGACCTCGTTCGACGGTGCCGCGCTGCCGGGGGCGGAGCCCGGAGCGCTGCCCAGAGCGCTGCCTGCCCAGCTCGCCTGGACGCGTGAGCCCGACCCGTCCACCTGGACCGTCGCCGACGGCACGTTCCGCTGGCAGACGCAGGACGCCGACATCCACCCGCCGGCGACGCCGCTCGCATCGGTGTTGTCCGAACCGGCACCCCGTGGGGACTACGTGCTCCAGACCACGGTCGGGGTGGACACCCCGGCGACCGGCGACGGCCTGAACTACGTGCAGGGCGGCCTGATCGTCTGGGGTGACGACGGCAACTACGTCCGCCTCACCTCGAACTCGATCTTCAACACGCGCCAGACGGAGTTCGGCAAGCAGGTGTCCGGGCAACCGGCCGGGGCGCCGAGCTACGGCAACATGGTCGTCGGTCCGGTCGGGGACACCACCACGCTCCGGATCGTCCACCGCGAGGTCCGGGGTGAGGACCGGTACACGGCCTACACGAGCCTGGACGGGCGGCACTTCGTCCGGGGCGGGACCTGGACGGCGGACCTCGGCAGCGCACCCCGCGTCGGGCTCATCTCACTCGGGGGCCCCGGCTTCACCAGCACCTTCGAGGACCTCCGCGTGAGCACGGCCGCGACGCGTCGCTGACGGGGCGGTCGGGTGGCGCCGGGATCGCAAGACACCGGTGTTCGCACGTTGAACCGCAGTCTGCGCGTGTTCGACCCGCGAACACCGGTGTCTTGCAGGCCGGCCGGCCCCCGTTCAGCCGGAGAACGACGTCGGCGAACGAGATACCCGTCGGGATGCGAAGATGCATCGTTGGTGCCGGAGCCGAGAACGAGGGTTGGATGATCCCGACGGAAGACCACGACGCGAGCGCGCCGCTGCTCGACGGTCGGTACCGCGTGGAGCAAGCGATCGGCCAGGGCGGCATGTCCGTCGTCTACCGGGGTGTGGACGAGAGCCTGCACCGCCCGGTCGCGATCAAGCTCTTCCACGCGGGCATCGTCGACATCGCCCGCCAAGAGGCCGAACTCGGCGTGCTGGCGTCGCTCGAGCACCACAACCTCGTCAGCCTGCTCGACGCCGGAGTCGTCACCGGGCAGGACGGCACGCAGCAGCGCTACATCGTGATGTCGCTCGTCGTCGGACAGGACCTCGAGGAGCGCCTGGCCGTCGGCCCGCTCGCCTCGCGGCACATCGCCGAGATCGGCTACGACATGGCCGAGGCGCTCGACTACATCCACGCCCACGGCGTCGTGCACCGCGACATCAAGCCGTCGAACATCCTGCTCGTCGACTACGGCAACGGTTCCGACCGGGCCCGGGCGCGCCTGACCGACTTCGGCATCGCGCTCGCCGCCGGTGTCGAGCGCCTGACCGCCGACGGCGTCACCACCGGCACCGCGGCCTACCTCAGCCCCGAGCAGGCGCGCGGCGGCGAGGTCGGCCCGCCGAGCGACGTCTACTCGCTCGGCCTCGTGCTGCTGCAGTGCTTCACCCGCCGCCGGGAGTTCCCGGGCTCGCTCGTCGAGTCCGCCGTCGCCCGGCTGTCGCGCGACCCCGTGGTCCCCGAGCCCCTGCCCGAGCACTGGAAGCACCTGCTCCGTGCCATGACCGCGCAGGACCCCGCGGCCCGTCCGCTCGGCGCCGAGCTGGTCACGATGCTCCGCGACGTCGTGATCGCCGAGACCGCCACGGCCGACCACGTGGTCGAGCCGACTGACGAGACGGCCCCGGTACCGACGCGCCCCGAGACGGACCGCCCGGCAACCCTCGACACCCTGCCCGACGAGTCGCTGCAGCGCACCACGGCGATGGCGGCCCGGCTCTTCGACGCACCGATCGCCCTGGTCGAGGTCCTCGACGAGGACCGCGAGTGGTCCCAGTCGTACATCGCCGAGGGCGTCGACGAGGCAGCCCGCAGCATCAGCTTCCGCAACGGCTTCGCCCCGGTCCCCGTCCCCGTCGTGATCCCGGACGGCTCCGCACACCCCGAGATGCGGAACAGCCCCCTGGTCACCGGTCCGCTCGGCATCCGCTTCTACGTCAGCGTTCCGCTCGTCAAGCACGACGGCGCACCGATCGGCACCCTCGCCGTGCTCGACACCCGCCCGCGGCAGGCCACCGAGGACGACCTCGCGAACCTCCGCGACCTGGCGGCGCTCGCCGTCTCGCAGCTCGAGATCCGCCAGGAGTCCCTCCGCACGACCAGCGACTCGCTGCCGGTCCCACGGGTGGTCGGCGACCACACCGCCTGACGGGAGGCCCGGTGCCAGCCCGCACCGCGCCTCCCGACCGTGTGATGGTCGCGCCCACCGCCGCGCCGACGCCGTCCGCCGAGCGGTCACGCCCCGTCGGCTGACGCGCTCCCGCGCGACGGCCTGTGACCGCACGGCCACCTGCCAGCGGTGTGTCGTGACCACTCGCGGATCCGATGCCCGGCTGACCGACTCCCGCCGAGCGGGCGGAATGCCCGGGTGCCTCCGCGAGCCGACTCGGGTGTTCCGCCCGTTCGTGGTGGTGGGGGTTCGCTCGCGTCGGCTGGCGCTGCCGAGCGGGCGGAATGCCGGGGTGGTTCCGCGCGGCCACCGGGGTGTTCCGCCCGTTCGCGGTGGTGGGGGTTCGCGCGGGGCGGGTGACGCTGCCGAGCGGGCGGAATGCCGGGGTGCCTCCGCGCATGAACCCGGGTGTTTCGCCCGCTCGTGGGGGCGCGCTCAGCCGAGGCGGGTTGCGGCGAGGCCGCCGTCCACGTCGATGGTGGCGCCGTGCACGAAGGTCGCCTCGTCGGAGGCCAGCCAGCGCACGGCGAACGCGACGTCGACCGGCCGGACGGGTGCGCCGGCCGGGGTGCCCGCCGTCATCTGCGCGAGGACGTCGTGCGAGTCCGCGTTGCCCGGCGTCGCGGTGGCCCCGGGCGACACGGTCGACACCCGGACGCCGTGCGGTCCGAACTCGGCGGCCCACGCCCGGGTCAGCTGCTCGACGGCCGCCTTCGTCGCCGGGTACAGCGCCGTGAAGGGGACGCCGACGCGGGACATCCACGAGCCGATGTTCACGACGACGCCCGAACCGCGTTCGACCATCGCAGGCGCCAGCGCTCCGACCAGCACGTGGGGTGCGCGGACGTTCGTGGCCCAGAGGGCTTCGGCGTCGTCGTCGGCGAGCAGTGCGGTGGGGCCGACCGGGTAGACGCCGGCGTTGTTGACGAGGACGTCGACCCGGCCGCCGAGGGCCTCGGTGGCGCGGGCGGCGAGGTCGCGGACGGCATCGGGGTGGGTGTTCAGGTCGCCGATCACGGCCACGGCGGTTCCTCCGGACGCGGTGATGGCGTCCACCACTGCCTGCGTGCGCTCCGGGTCGCGGCCCGCGACCGCGACGGTGGCGCCGGAGGCGGCGAGGACACGGGCGACGGCTTCACCGATGCCGCTCGAGGCGCCGGTCACCAGCGCGGTCCGGCCGGCCAGTCGGTCGTCGGTGGTCAGGGAGTCGAGGAGTGCTTCGTTGGTCTGCATGCTCCGATGCTCGGTCCCGCGTGCCTCGTGGAGATTGCCCAGGACTCCGGAGTGCTTGCCGGATCCCGCACGGGCACCCCTCGCGTCGGATGCCTCGACAGAATGGGCACATGGACGACGTCACCTCGGACCGGCTGGACCGTGCGCTGCAGAGCGTCCTCGCCCACCTCGACGACACGGAGCGCGCCGGACGACTCGGCCTCCGCCTGGCCCAGGTGGACCGTCCGACCGACCTCGGGTACCAGCGCTACACGCCGTCGGTGTCGCTGGTGCTCGCGGGGCAGAAGCGGTCCATCGTCGGGGACGACGACCAACTCTGGGGCCGCGAGCGCTTCATCATCACGCCCGTCGACCTGCCCGTGATCGCCGGGGTGGTCGAGGTCGAACCACCCGCGGGGTTCGTCGCGGTCGTCTGGCAGCTCGACCCTGCGGTGGTCGCCGAGGTCGCGACGGCGATGTCCCGCCCCCACCAGGACGAGGCGCCGCCGGCACGACTCGGCAGCTGGACCCCAGCCCTGGCGGACGCGTTCGCCCGGCTCGTCGGACTGCTCGATGCTCCGGAGGACATGGCGGTCCTCGCCCCGCTCGTCACCCGCGAGGTCGTGCTCCGGCTGCTGCAGACCGACCAGGCACCGCGCATCCTGGCCGCGATCGGCAACCGCGACGGCGACGTCGTCGCAGCGGCCACCGCCCTGCTCACCGACCGGTTGGCGGACCCGTGGTCGGTGGCCGGCCTGGCCGCGGCGGTCCGGACGAGCGAGTCGACACTGTTCGCGCGCTTCCGGCAGGTCACCGGGATGAGCCCGGTGCAGTACCTGCGGCGGTTGCGGCTCGGAGAGGCCCGGCGGCGGATGATCGTGCTCGGTGACACCGCCGCACAGGCTGCGGTCGCGGTGGGGTACCGGAGCGCCTCGCACTTCTCGCGCGACTACCGCGCGCTGCACGGTCGGCCACCGGCTGCCGATGCCGGTCGGGCCCGCGAGCTGCTCGCGCGGGGCGAGGTCGCGATCGCCTGACCTGCCAGCGTGATCGTCAGACCGCCCCGCGCGGTCAGTCGGACGGATGACGCGGGCGAGTCCGGGCAGGCCCTACTGTCATCGATGCGGGCGACGACCGTCGCCGCGGAGAGGACCGCTCGTGTTGACGAACGTGTCGGGAGCACACGCCGTGGTGCTCCTCGTGCTGCTGGCGCTCGAGGCCGTGGCGCTGGTGCAGGTCTGGCGCGACCGTCGCCGGACGCAGGTGGTCAAGGTGCTGTGGACGGTGATCATCCTCGCGCTGCCCGTGATCGGCGTGCTGGGGTGGGCCGTGAACTGGCTGCTCGGCAAGGCTGCGGACGCGCTCCAGCGCCGGAACGCCTGACGCGCGTCAGTCCTCGGTGAGGGCCGCCGCGTAGGCCCGTACGGACCGGTGGTACCGGGGGAGCGTCGGCTCGACGGCTTCGATCGCGACGCGCAGGGCCTCGGCGGAGCGTCCCGCGCTGTGCAGGGCGAGCGCGAGGAACACCTTGGGTGCCGCTCCGGTGGCGGAGTGCTCCGGCGCGTCGCGGAGCATCGCGATGGCCTCGTCGATCCGACCGAGGTTGCGGAGCGTCGAGGCGTGCTGGACGACCATCCTGGCGGCGCGATCTGGGTCGACGGCGTCCAGGCCAGCCGTGGTCGCGGCGGCGTACTGCACGTCGGCCTCGGCCTCGTGGCCGCCCGAGTCGAAGGCGCCGCCGAGCTCGAACGCGCCGAGTGCGGGATGCGGAGCGTCGGCGGCGAGGTCGCGCATCCACTCGATCCGCTGCTGATCGTCGATCGTCTCGTCGTCCCACAGCGCCGCGACGCGTGACTCCCAGTCCCCGGTGCTCATCCGGCGAGCGTACCGCCGTCGGTGATCGTCGCGCGGAACGAGCGGACCAGCGGTGCGCCGGGCTGCACGACGGCGGGGGAGTCCCACGCCAGGGCCGAGCCGATCGCGGGGTACTCCTCGGCGCGGACGAACCAGGGATCGTGGTGGTCGAGGGCCTCGATGCGGATGGTCGCCGGACCGCCGTCGAACACCGCCGACCAGGCGATCCAGGGTGCGACCGAGCCGTGCACGGCGGCCTCGCCCTCGGCATCGGCGGTCCGGATGACCGCTCCCGTGCACTCGGGGAACCGCCAGAAGAAGCCGCCGTAGCCCGCTCCGGTCCGGCCGTTGCTGCCGGGGCCGCCGAGGTGCACGGGGGAGTCACCGGGGGCCCGGAACGACGACGACCAGGACAGTTCCCACCCGGCTCCGACCGAGCGCCAGCGCAGGGTGCGGTCCTCGTGCAGGACCACCGCGCGGTCCGGACCCCGCCAGACCAGCTCCTCCGTCGACCCGAGTCCGTGCTGCGCGGCGTGCACGACCTCGACCGACCCGTGGTCGTCGCGCCAGACGTAGCCGGGGCCGTGGACGTAGGTCCGTCCGCCCCAGCAGTTCACGCCGTCGACGTCGGGGATCGCGACGCCGACCCCGCAGTGCCAGTCGTGGTCGCCGGGGTGGTGCGCGCTGACGACGGTGCCACCGAGGGTCCGGACCAGGTGCAGGTACGGCCGAGGGGACGACGTGGCGATCGTGCCGGCCCCGTCGCGTTCGACGGCGACCGTGACGTCGTCCACGCGGAGCTCCTGCAGCGTCTCGTCGCGGGCCGTGTGCGCCCACGGTGCCCCGACTTCCGAGAACAGCGCGCGGGCGTCGGCGGTGCGCTCGATCGTGGCCTCGACGCCGCTCACCACGGGGCGCCGGGTCGGCCCCTCGCCCTCCCACGTCACCCAGGGGTGGTCGAGCTGCACGGGTTCGGTCGTGCGGACCGCCTCGAGCACCTCGACGAACGCTCCCGTCGAGACGAGCGGCACGAGCAGTTCGTCGCCGCGCAACCGGTGCGCCAGCAGGTTCTCGAGCAGGTCGGTGCGCTCCAGGTGCGTGGTCGCGCCGTCGATCGTGACGTCGTCCGTCGTGTAGTGCAGCACGCCGTCCCCCGTCGCGCCCCGCACCCGCACGGTCGGCGGGACCTCGGTCGTGGCGCAGAGCGTGAGCGCGGCAGCGGCTTCGAGGCCGGCGGTCGTGGTCACCCGGACGGCCGAGGTGTCGTCGCCCTCGATGGCGTTCGCGCGGTACAACTCGACCTCGACCCGCGCGACGTCGGCGGTCCGGCGGCACCCGACGAGCGCCAGGGCCGTCGCCACGGCGTGGGCGAGCGGGTTGGTGACGACGCCGTCGAGCACGTCCACGCCGCCGACCCGACGGCGCCCCGCCCAGGGGGAGCGGTCCCAGTACGCCCGGTCGCGGGTCCACGTGCCGACGGCGGCCGCAGACCGGACGGCACCGACGAGCGCCCCGTCACGGAACGCCGGCAGCGCGGCGGAACCGAGGCTCTGGAACCCCACCTGCACGACCCTGCCGGTCCGACGTTCGGCCTCGAGCAGCACGTCGAGGGCGTCGCGCGTGGTGACCGGGGGCTTCTCGAGCAGCACGTCGGCGCCGGCGTCGAGCGCATCGAGGGTGAGCGGCAGGTGCGCCGCGATCGGAGCCGCCACGACGACGACGTCCACCGGTCCGAGCCTGCGCGCCGCTGCCACGTCGGCCACAACGGGCACACCGGCGTCGGCGGTCGTGCCGAGCGCGGGGTCGACGACGGCGGTCACCGTGCAGACCCCTGCTGCCACGAGCCGGTCGATGTTCGCGCGGTGGTGCAGGCCGTAGCCGCGGGCTCCGACGAGCACCACGCCCGGCAGCGTCACCGGCCCGTCCCGATCACGATCCGTGTCGAGCCAGGGGCTCGCCCGGTGACGTGGACGTGCTCACCCTGCGGACGGTCGGTCCCGCCGAGGAACGCGTAGTCCTGTCCCGGGGCGTAGCGCGCCGGCTGGCCCGGACCGGCGCCGTTGCCCGGGCCGAACGTCACGACGTCGGCCCCGACGCGGTAGCTGCCGGTCCCCTCGGCCAGGACCCGCTCCCCGGTGACGGCGTCGGTCTCGACGCCCGTGAGGGTCCCCCCGGCGCGGAACGTCAGCTGCAGGGACCACGGCACCTCGGCCCCCTCGGTCACGACGTCGACGACGACGGCGTCCGGGGTCACCGCGACGTCGACGGTCGTGCTGAGGACCACCGTGTCGACGGACCGGGCGCCGAACGACATGGCGGCGGAGAACCGGCCTTCGTCGGCGAGCGGGTAGCAGCCGTCCGGCTGGCGAGCACTCGCGGGCAGTGGCTGGTGGTAGCCGGCGGACACGGTCTCGGTCAGCCGGAACCGTCCGTCGCCCAGGGACTCGAGTGCGGTCGGTCGGAACGGTCCGAGGCCGAAGAACTCCCGCGAGAGCCGCACGTCGGACAGCACGACCGACCCGACGACGACCCGCAGGAACGTCGGGCTGTTCGCCAGCCCCGACCGCACGTGGCCCTGTGCCGGGACGTCGGAACCGGCGAAGAGCACGACACTGCGGTCGGGCTCGCGGACGTGCACGAGCCGTGCGTCGGCGAAGCTGTGCACGGCCGGCGCCAGGGCGACGGGTTCCGGCAGCGGACGCTCGAGCAGTGGATCGGTCATCGACCGCGCGGCGACGGCGGCGGGCTGCCAGGTCTCGGCCACGGCGGCGCGGGCGGCGACCGCGGCCAGGTCGCCCCGGCCGTCGAGCACCGCGAAGTGCCAGAGCAGCGGCGCGAACGTCCCGATCCCGAAGGGCTGTGACTGGTCCTGCCGTCGGGACTGCACGGTCTCGACGGTGTCGTCCGGCAGCAGGAGCGCGAGCGTGGCGTCGAGCGAGCGGCGCACCGGGTCGAGCAGGGCGGGTCGGTCGAGCACGGCGGCGAGCACCAGGAACGACGGCCCGGACACGGCGGACGCGTAGTTCGGGCTCCGCTCCGACCACAGACCGTCGGCGTCGATGTCCGGCCCTTCGGCCAGCCACGCGTCGATGCGGTCCAGCAGTGCCGCCGCCGGGTGGAGTCGGTGCACCCGGGCGAGGGCGGCTGCGATCTCCCACCGGTGGTTCGGGGTGTGCACCCCACCGGTGAGCAGTGCGGGGGTCGCCCGGTGCACGATCGCGTCGAGGTCGTCGGCCAGCGCGGCCGCTGCCGGCACCGTCGCCCGGTGCGGTGCGAGCAGTTCGAGGGCGTCGCAGACGTCGTTGACGGTGAACGCGGAGTCCGGCGGGGAGAGCACGTTGTCGCCGCCGACGAACGTGCCGCCGGGCGACTGCCGGGTCGCGAGGTGCCGGACCCAGCCGTGCGCGGTGGCGAGGTCGTCGTCTGCGGGGTGAGCCGGGCCTCCAGGCCGTTGCCGGACCCACGCGCCGACCAACGCGAGCGCACGCGCCATCAGTTCCCGGTGCTGCAGCGTGGCCGGGTCGTCGTCGGCCAGCCGCAGGCGGGCGACCTCGGCGTCGGCAGCCGTGCCGGCCAGGTCGAGGAACCCCATCAGTCCTTCAGACCCGCGTTGAGGTCGGCGCCGTTCACGTACTTCTGGAACACCAGGTAGAGCAGCACGAGCGGGATGATCGAGATGACGGAGGCACCGAGCAGGACCGTCCAGTTCACGTTCTCGGCACCGACGATGCTCTGCAGGGCGATCTGGATCGTGAACTGCTTCGGGTCGTTGAGCACCAGGAGCGGCCAGATGTAGTCGTTCCACCGCCACTGGAACGAGAAGATCGCGAGCGTCAGCATGATCGGGCGGGAGATCGGCAGCATGATCCGCCAGAAGATCCCGAACTCGCTCGCACCGTCGATCCGGGCCGCTTCGACCAGGTCGTCCGGCACGGTGATGAAGAACTGCCGGAACATGAAGATGCCGGTGGCCGTGATCACCGACGGCACGATGATGCCGGCCAGCGAGTCGTACATGCCGAGGTCGCGGATGACGATGAACGTCGGAGCGAGGATCACCTCGGTGGGGAGCATCGTCGTGGCGAGGATGCAGACGAAGAACACCTTCAGCCACCGGTTGTCGTACTTCGCCAGCGCGTACCCGGTGGCCGCACTCGCCAGGACCGTCAGCACCGTGGTGACCAGGGCGACGATCACGGTGTTGCCGAAGTACTGGGCGAAGTCGTAGCTGGACCACGCCTCGGCGAAGCCCTCGACCGACCAGTTCTTCGGCAGCAGGGTGAGCGGGTACGAGAACAGCTCGCCGCCCGGCTTGAACGCGCTGAGCACGAACCACAGCACCGGGAACCCGAACGCGATGATGAACACCCAGAGCAGGGCCGTGGCGGCGATGGCCTGGGGACGCGGCGTGGTGTCCACCGCCTTCGAGCGGCCGGCCCGTCCGGCCCGACGGCCGCTTCCGGTCTTGTCGGTCTCGGTGGGGAGCGTGGCGGTCATCGACGTGACTCCGTCCGGCGGTTCACGGCCAGCTGGATCAGCGCGATGGCCATGAGGATGAGCATGAGGACCATCGACGCCGCGCTCGCGTAGCCGATGTGGGCGTTCTGGAACCCGTTCGTGTAGATGTACTGCACCAGCAGGTTGTTGTCGGTGCCGGGGCCGCCGCCGTTGAGCGCCTGCACGGTGGCGAACTCCTTGAACGCACTGAGTGACGACAGCAGGATCACGATGAACGACGTCGGCGCGATGCTCGGCAGGGTGATGTAGCGGAACTGGTGCCAGGCGCCGGCGCCGTCGAGCGACGCGGCCTCGTAGTACGACTGCGGGACGTTCCGGATCGCAGCGACGAACAGCAGCATGTTGAACGCCGCCCCTGCCCATGCGGTGGCGAAGACGACGACCAGCAGCGACAGGTCGGCGTTCGACTGCCACGGGACGGCCTTGCCGCCCAGGGACTCGATGACGAAGTTGGCCAACCCGAAGTTCTCGCCGAACATCCACCGCCAGATCACACCGGTGACGATGGGGGAGATGAGCCACGGGACGAAGAACACGATGCGGGCGACGCTCCGGCCCTTCGCCGCGGGGCTCGTGAGCATGAGCGCCATCGAGAGCGACAGGACGAAGCCGAGCGGCACGGCGACGATCGCGTACAGGAAGGTGCGACCGAGGGCGGCGTAGAAGGTGTCGTCGGCGAACAGTTCGAAGTAGTTCGCCAGGCCGACGAACTTCGGGTCGACGACGCCGTTGTAGTCGGTGAACGAGTAGCCGAGGCCGATCACGGCGGGCCACACGAAGAACACCACGAACAGGACGGCGTTCACGCTGACGAACAGGATCGGGGCGAGGACGGGCTTGCTGACGCCGGAGCGGCGGCGCTTCGTCGTCTTCGCGGCTCCGGGCCGGCGGGGCGGCACCGGGATGGGGACGGCGGTCTGCACGTCACCGGCTGCGGTGGGGATGCTCACGATGATCCTCTTCGTTCGTCGCTTGCGGGGGGAGCGGACAGGGCGCGGGGCGCGGGGCGCGGGGCGCGGGACGCGGGGCGCGGGACGCGGGGCTCGGGCCGGGCGCGTCCACGCCCGGCCCCGTTCCGTCACCCCACGTGCTCCTCGTAGTACTTCGTGATCGTGTCGAGCGTCTCCTTGGCCGACTGCTGCCCGTTGATGAGCTTGCCGACCTCGGCCGTGGTCGGGTCGGTGCCGATCTCCTTGCCCTCGACCGCCCACTCCGACGCTGCCTTGGCGTACGAGCTCGAGATCGGGTCGGCCGCCTCGATCTCCTTCTGGTACAGCGCGAAGGAGTCCTTGGCTGCCTGCGACTTGAACGGGTAGGTGATGTCCAGTCCGGACTCGACCGGCAGGAACCCGTTGGTGGTCACGAGCTTCGCGTAGTTCGTCGGGTCGTACATGTAGTCGATGAACTTCTTCGCGGCGGCGCCGCGGGTATCGGAGTTCTCGAACCCGACGATGTTGCCGCCGTAGTTGATCTCGGTGGCGTGGGTCGGGTCGGCCGGGGTGGCGGCGCTGGCCCAGTCGAAGTCGGTGATGTTCGACGCGAAGTCCGACGACTGCCAGACACCGGAGAAGTACGCCACGACCTGGCCGCTCTTGAACAGGGCGTTCGGGTCCTGGCCGCTCGTCCACACCGACTTCGGCATGACCGAGTCGTCGTTCATGTCGGCGAAGTCCTGCAGGGCGTCGACGGTCTTCGCGTCGGTGGGGAAGGAACCGTCCTTCTCCTGCTGCATGAAGTCGGTGCCCTTGGTGAACATGTAGGCCCGCAGGCGCGACGGCGACGAGTCGAACACCAGGTCGTACTTGGCGCCGGTGTCGGCCTTCACCTTGTCGGCGGCGTCGAGGAACTCGCTCCACGTCCACGCCTTCGCGGGGTCGGTCGGGTACGCGACGCCGGCCTTGTCGAACAGCGACTTGTTCACGAACAGTCCGGCCGCGGTGACATCGGACGGGATCGAGGTGACCTTGCCGTCCTCATCCTTCGCGATGAGGTCCTGGTCGATCCCGTTCGCTTTGTCACTGACGATCGAGGCGAGGTCGACGGTCTTGCCGCTCCAGATCGGGTCGATGCCCGCGGCCCGCACCACGTCGGGCAGCGAGTTCGCCTGCGCCGACTCGCGCAGCTTGGTCTGCAGGCCGTCGTACGGCAGGTTCACGATCTTCACCGCGACGCCGGTCTGCTTCTCGTAGGCGGTCGCGAGGTCCTGGTAGCCCTTCTCCTGCGCGGACGAGGTGGAGAGCCAGAAGGTCAGCTCGTCCACCTTGCCGCCGTCCCCGGACCCGCCGGAGGCGCAGCCGCTCAGGAGCGCGAGCGCGGCGATCCCGCCGGCGAGTGCGAGCATTCTCTTGGATGACTTCATCGTCACTGCTTTCGTTCGGGACCACGTGCATCTGCCGTGGGCGAGCGTTCGGGGTGTCTCGGCCGAGGACCCCAGGTCTACACGACCCCCGCTGTTCTGGCAAGCGCTTTCCTGAGCGTTGTTCTGACAACGTGACCTGCGGTCTCGACGGCGAGACCAGCCGCTCGGAACCCCGCCCTGGCCGGCGGGAAATCGCTATCCTCGCCACAGGCCGCGCACGGCGCGGACCCTGACTGGAGGCACGACATGCCCGAGCGAGGCACCGTCACCCTGGCCGACGTGGCCGAGCGGGCAGGGGTGTCGCTCGCGACCGCCTCGCGGGCGCTCAACGGCAGCACCCGCAAGGTCCGGCAGGAGTCGGTGGACCGGGTGCGCGCCGCCGCCCGGGCCCTGCGCTACACCGCCAACGTGCAGGCGCAGGCCGTCGCTCGGGGGTCGACCACGACCCTGGCGCTCGTCGTCGGCGACATCGCCGACCCGTACTTCGCCGCGATCGCCGCCGGTGCCATCCGCGCCGCCGACGACGCCGGGCTCGTCGTCACGATCACCTCCACCGGCGGCGACCCGTCGCGCGAAGTGGCGGTGCTCGACGTGGTCGCCGGACTCCGCCCGCGAGCCGTCGTGCTGGCGGTCAGCCGTCGGCTCGGGATCGGCTCCGGACCCGCGACGGGCTCCGGACCCTCCGAGGTCGCGGCGGCGGTCGGTGGCCTCGTCGCCGCGGGGGCGGGAGTGTCGGCGCTCGTGTCCGACCTGGACGGCGCCGCAGCGGGCGTCCCGGGCGTGCACGGCGTCGTGATCCGCAACCTCGGCGGGGCCGCGGCGCTCGCCGGGGCACTGGTCGATCAGGGGCACGACTCGTTCGCCGTGCTCGCCGGCGACCCGGACCTCGTCACCGCCCACGCCCGGGTCGAGGGGTTCGTCGCCGGCCTCGCGGCCCACGGTCTGCGCGTGCCCGACGACGACGTGGTGCCCTCCGAGTTCACGCGCGACGGGGGGTACCGGGCGATGGTGTCGCTGCTGGATCGTGCCGCCGAAGGTGGGGCCGCGGTGCCCCGGTGCGTCTTCGCGGTCACCGACCTGATGGCCGTCGGGGCGGTCGCGGCGATCCGCGAGCGCGGGCTCGTGCCCGGGGTGGACGTCGGCGTGGCTGGGTTCGACGACGTGCGGATGCTCGCCGACGTCGTGCCGGCGCTCAGCACGGTGCGGCTGCCGCTCGAGGAGATCGGCGAGCGGGCCGTCCGCCGCGCACTCGGGCTCGAGGCCGACGGTGCCGTCGACGGCGAGGTCGTCCTGCGCGCGAGCACCGCCCGCTGACCTCGTCACCGCGCACCCGACGCGCGCCGTGGTGTACGGTTCCGGCAAGCGCTTTCCACGACGACGGAGAGCGGGCCACAGCGAGCAAGGGAGCACGCGTTGACCACCACGCGCACCATCGGCATCATCATGAACGGCGTCACCGGGCGCATGGGCTACCGGCAGCACCTGGTTCGGTCGATCCTGGCGATCCGCGACGACGACGGCGGCCTGCTGCTGCCCGACGGCACGCGCGTGCAGCTCGAACCGATGCTCGTCGGTCGGAACGCAACCACGCTCCAGGAGATCGCGACCCGCCACGGCCTGCAGCACTGGACCACCGACCTCGACGCCGCCCTGGCGGATCCCCGCTGGCAGGTCTTCGCCGACTTCGCCGTGACGAGTGCCCGTGCCGACGCGCTGCGCCGCGCGATCGCCGCAGGCAAGGCCGTCTACACCGAGAAGCCGACGGCCGAGACCTCCGCCGAGGCCCTCGAACTCGCCCGGCTCGCGGCCGAGGCCGGCGTCCCGAACGGCGTCGTGCACGACAAGCTCTACCTGCCCGGGCTGCGGAAGCTCCGTCGCCTGCTCGACTCCGGGTTCTTCGGCCGGGTGCTGAGCGTCCGCGGCGAGTTCGGGTACTGGGTGTTCGAGGGGGACTGGCAGTCGGCGCAGCGCCCGAGCTGGAACTACCGCCGGCAGGACGGTGGCGGCATCGTCGTCGACATGTTTCCGCACTGGAACTACGTGCTCGAGCAGCTGTTCGGCCGCGTCGAGTCCGTCTACGCCCGCGCCGTCACGCACATCGAGCAGCGCACCGACGAGCAGGGCGTGCCCTACCCGGCGACCGCCGACGACGCCGCGTACGGCGTGTTCGACCTGGCCGGCGGCGTCACGGCGCAGATCAACTCGAGCTGGGCCGTCCGGGTGGACCGCGACGAGCTCGTCGAGTTCCAGGTCGACGGCACCGACGGCAGCGCGGTGGTGGGGTTGTTCGGCTGCCGGATCCAGCCCCGCACGGCGACGCCGAAGCCCGTCTGGAACCCCGATCTGCGCGACGATGCCGACTACCGCAGCCAGTGGCTCGAGGTCCCCGCCAACGAGGTCTACGGCAACGGGTTCCGCGCCCAGTGGGAGGACTTCCTGCAGGACCTCGTCGCCGGGCGCCCGCACCCCTACGACCTGCTGTCCGGTGCCCGCGGCGTGGCGCTGGCGGAAGCCGGTCTGCGTTCCAGCGCCGAGGGCCGGCGTGTGGACCTGCCGGAGCTGACCCTGCCCGCCGGGGCCGAGCCGCGCCTCCCGGTCGAGACGCCGGAGGTCGCCCAGCGCACCGAGACCGTCGGGGCGTCCGCATGACGGACCTGACCCTGCTGGCGCCCGACGGCACCACGAGCCGGACGCCGCTGGGCGCACCGGCCGTCGACGCCACTGCCGTGCCCGCGGCACCGCTCACCGAGCGCATCGTCTACGCGGCCGCCCACGTCGTCCCACGGGTCGCGGCCGACAACACCCCTGGTGCTCCGGCCGACCTCGACTGGGACGCCACCCTGGCGTTCCGGCACCACCTGTGGTCGTGGGGGCTGGGTGTGGCGGACGCGATGGACACCGCGCAGCGGAACATGGGACTGGACCCGGCGGCGACCCGCGAGCTCGTGACGCGCTCCGCCCGCGAGGCGCAGTCGGTCGGCGGCCGCATCGTCGTCGGCGTGAACACCGACGACCTGCCCGACGAACCCGTCACCGAGCAGCAGGTCGTCGACGCCTACGCCCGGCAGCTCCACCACGCCGAGGACGCCGGGGCGGGCGTGGTCCTGATGGCCAGCCGCCACCTGGCACGACTCGCGCTGGACGATCCGGACACCTACCGCCGCGTCTACCGTCGGGTCGTCGAGCGGGCCAGCGCCCCCGTCGTCCTGCACTGGCTGGGGGAGGCGTTCGACCCCGCCCTCGCCGGGTACTTCGGCGGGCACCTGGGCCCCGACACGGTGCTCGACATCATGCTCGACGCCGGGCCGGGGATATCCGGCATCAAGATGAGCCTGCTCGACGCGACGGCCGAGGTGGCACTCCGCGCCCGGCTGCCCGAGACCGCCCGGATGTTCACGGGCGACGACTTCCACTACGTCGACCTGATCGCGGACCGCGACGGCGTGCACTCCGACGCCCTGCTCGGGGCCTTCGCCGCGATCGCACCGCTCGCCTCGGCCGCCGTGCGCGCCCTGCCCGACGAAGCCGCCTACCGCGCGCTGCTCGGGCCGACCGAGGCCCTGTCCCGACACCTCTTCAGCGCCCCCACCTGGCACTACAAGACCGGCATCGCGTTCCTCGCCTGGCTGAACGGGCACCAGCCGGCCTTCGCCATGGTCGGTGGCCAGCACGCCGGCCGCTCGCTGTCGCACCTGTCCGAGACGGTCCGGCTCGCGAACGCCTGCGGCGCCCTGCAGGCCCCGGACCTCGCCGCCGCGCGCTGGCACGCCCTGCTCGCGGTCAACGGGGTGGAGACGACCGCCGGGAGGCCCGCCCCACCCGCCGTCGACCGCACCGCCGCCGGGGTGGTCGCGTGAGCACGCCGGTCGGCGCGGCTGGGCAGGCCGGGGTGGTCGCGCCGGCGGCGCCGGGCTCACCCGCACCGCACCCGCGGCTGTCCGTCAACCAGGCGACGATCAAGTACGCGACCCTGCCCGAGGCGCTCGACACGGTCCGCCGTGCCGGGGTCGGGGCGATCGGCACCTGGCGCGAACCCGTCGCCGAGCTCGGGCTCGCCGAGGCCGTGCGGCGGGTCGCCGACTCCGGGCTCCGGGTGTCGTCGCACTGCCGTGGCGGGTTCTTCACCCTGCCCGAGGGGGCCGCACGGCAGCGGGCACTCGACGACAACCGCCGGGCGATCGACGAGACCGCCGCCCTGGCCGCCGCGGGTGCTCCGGGGTCGGCGCCCGTCCTCGTGCTCGTCGCAGGCGGCCTGCCAGCGGGCTCGCGCGACCTCGGCGGTGCGCGTGCGCGGGTGGCGGACGCCCTCGCCGCCCTCGTGCCGCACGCACTCGACACCGGCGTGCAGCTCGCCGTCGAACCCCTGCACCCGATGTACGCCGCCGACCGCGCCGTGGTGTCGACGCTCGCACAGGCCCTCGACCTGGCGGCCCCGTTCCCGGCAGCGGCCGTCGGCGTCGTCGTCGACACCTTCCACGTCTGGTGGGACCCGGCGCTCGCGGCCTCGATCGCCCGGGCCGGTGCCGCCCGCCGGATCGCGTCGTACCAGGTGTGCGACTGGACCACCCCGATCGCGGCCGACCCGCTGCTCTCACGCGGCTACCCGGGCGACGGGCACGTCGACTTCGGGCCGGTGACCGATGCGGTGATGGGCGCCGGCTACTCCGGCGACGTCGAGGTCGAGCTCTTCAACCAGGCGATCTGGGACACCCCGCCCGCCGAGGTCGTCGCCCGCGTCGTGGCGTCCTTCGCTGAAGCGGTCCCGCTCCCGCGCTGAGGCGGGCGCTGCTCTCGCACGGTGCGGGGCGGGCGCGACCCGGGCCTCCCGTCCGACCCGATCGTGAGCAGAAGATGTCGGGTCGGCTCGACGGACCCGACCATTCCTGCTCACGAAGCGCGCGCCCCCTACTCGTCGGCGGGCAGCGGCTCGGCGTGCTCGATGCGGGCGCTCGCCGTGGCCATGTGCGCGTCCATCGCGCGCTGCACGGCGGACACGTCGCGGACGCGCAAGGCCTCGAAGACCGCGCGGTGCTCGTGGAACGCGGCCTCGGTCGCCTGCCGGGTCTGCACGCGCCGCGCGACCCAGACGCTCAGCATCGAGCGCAGGCTCTGCAGCAGGTCGGCGAGCACGTCGTTGCCCGACGCACGCGCCAGCAGGACGTGGAACCGGACGTCGGCGTCGATGAAGGCCTGCGGGTCGTCGAGCGTCGCCTCCTGCCGGACCAGGTACTCACCGAGCTCGGTGATCTGCTCGTCGGTGGCGCGCTGCGCGGCGAGGATCGCGGCCGTGCGCTCCAGCGAGGACCGGATCTCGAGCAGTTCGCGGGTGCGGTTCGAGGCGAGCATCAGACCCCACGACAGGGTCGTCGGGAGCAGGTCCGAGGTGCCTCCGCGCAGGTAGGTGCCCGAGCCGGGGCGGATCTGCACGATGCCCAGGATCTCGAGGGCGGCGAGGGCCTCGCGGACGGCAGAGCGTCCGACCCCGAGCCGCTCGGACAGGACCCGCTCCGAGGGCAGCCGTGAGCCGGGGGCCAGCTCGCCGGCGGTGAGCAGCGAGACGAGCTGTCGGGCGACCACCGAGGCGGGGGACCCGACGGGCACGGACTCGAGTTCGAGTCGGATGTTGAGGGGGTCGTCCGGGCTGAACGCGGGCATGCAGTGAGCGTACCGGTCGGTCAACCGGTTGCGGCGAGAGCAGCGCCGAGGCGCCGAGCGCGCGGAATGGTCAACCGGTTGACAAGTCGGCCGAGCGCGACGCACACTGGATCAGGCGCACCGATGCGCCCGCTCCCGATCCGCGCAGCAGCACGGACCATCCCGGCGCAGCCGCCAGGACGGGAGTCGTACCACCCCCACCGAGCAGGAGTCATCGTGGACATCCCCGCCACGCGAGGCATCCCCACCTCGGTCGTCGAGAAGACGGCCATCCGCAAGATCGCGATCCGCATCGTGCCGTTCGTGGCACTGATGTTCTTCATCAACTTCCTCGACCGCACCGCGATCTCCTTCGCCGCCCCCAACGGCATGGAGGCCGACCTCGGCCTGACCGCCGCCCAGTTCGGCTTCGCGTCCGGTGTGTTCTTCATCGGCTACCTCGTGCTCGAGGTGCCGTCCAACCTGGCGCTGCACAAGTTCGGCGCCCGGATCTGGCTCGCCCGCATCATGATCACGTGGGGCATCGTGTCCCTGCTCTTCACGTGGGTGCAGAACTACCCGCAGCTCGTCGGCCTGCGCTTCCTGCTCGGCATCGCCGAGGCCGGCTTCTTCCCCGGTGCGATCCTGTTCCTGTCGACGTGGGTCCCGGCCCGGCACCGCGGCAAGATGCTCGCGCTCTTCTACCTGGCGCAGCCGCTCACGAGCGTCATCGGTTCCCCGCTCGCCGGCTGGCTGATGACCCACGAGGGGATCCTCGGCGGCCTGGCCGGATGGCGCTTCATGTTCCTCTGCGTCTCGATCCCGGCGATCATCGTCGGCGTCCTGTGCCTCTTCGTCCTCAAGGACAAGCCGTCCCAGGCGAAGTGGCTCGACGAGGACGAGAAGGTCTGGCTGGAGACGACGCTCGCTGCCGAGAGCGCCGCGAAGGGCGGCGGCGACGGCCACGGCAAGGGCGGCCTGCGTGCGGCCTTCGGCTCCGGCCGCGTCTGGATGCTCGCCGCGGTGTACTTCGGCTTCATCTACGGCCTCTACGCACTCAGCTTCTTCCTGCCGACGATCATCGACGGCTTCCAGGAGCAGTTCGGCACCACGTTCGACCTGTTCCAGAAGGGCCTCATCACGGCCATCCCGTACGTGCCGGCCGCGGTCGTCCTGTACTTCTGGTCGCGTGACGCCTTCCGTCGTGGCGTCCGGGTCTGGCACATCGCCGTCCCGGCCCTGGTCGGTGGCCTGAGCATCCCCGTCGCGCTCTACATGAACAGCCCGGCCGCCACCGTCGCGGTCATCGCGATCACCGCGTGTGCGATCTTCGCGGCCCTGCCGAACTTCTGGACGGTCCCGACGCAGTTCCTGACCGGTGCTGCCGCAGCCGCGGGGGTCGCCCTCATCAACACCGTCGGCAACCTCGGTGGGTTCGCCGCCCCGTACATCACGGGTGCCGTCAGCGAGTGGACCGGCGGGTACCAGGTGCCGATGTTCATCGTCGGCTTCTTCATGGTGCTGTCGAGCGTGCTGATGTTCGTGCTCGGCCGGAACACGAAGCGCAACGAAGCAGCTGCCGCGGCGTCCGAAGCCGACACCGCGGTCGCCGCCACGGACGGACCGACCGCCATCGCGAAGGAGGCCGGCGCATGACCCGCCTGTTCAACGACCCGGCGGACTTCGCCGACGAGATGGTGGACGGCTTCGTCGCCGCCAACCGCGCCCGGGTGCGCAGGGTGCACGGCGGGGTCGCCCGCTCCACCACCAGCCCCGAGGGCACCGTCGCGCTCGTCGTCGGCGGTGGCTCCGGCCACTACCCGGCCTTCGGCGGCCTCGTCGGGCACGGCCTGGCGGCCGGTGCCGCGATGGGCAACCTGTTCGCCAGCCCGAGCGCCCAGCAGGTCACCGCGGTCGCGAAGGCGTCCGAGCACGGTGGGGGCGTGCTGCTGAGCTACGGCAACTACGCCGGTGACGTCCTCAACTTCGACGCGGCGGCACGGGCACTCGAGGCACAGGGAATCGACGTCCGCACGGTCCGCGTGACCGACGACGTCGCGTCCGCGCCCGCCGACCAGGCACACAAGCGCCGCGGCATCGCAGGGGACCTCTGCGTGTTCAAGGTGGCAGGCGCGGCCGCGGAACGCGGCGACGACCTCGACGCAGTCACCGCGATCGCGACCCGCGCCAACGACCGCACCCGCAGCTTCGGGGTCGCGTTCTCGGGCTGCTCCCTGCCCGGCGCCGACGAGCCGCTCTTCACCGTCCCCGAGGGGCGAATGGCCATCGGCATGGGCATCCACGGCGAACGCGGCATCGCCGAGGCCGACGTCCCCACCGCGGACGGCCTGGCCGACCTGCTCGTCGACAAACTCCTCACCGAGCGACCCGACGGGACCGGCACCGGCACCGCACCAGACGGCACGACAGCACGCCCCGGCCCCCGCGTCGTCCCCATCCTCAACGGCCTCGGCTCCGTCAAGTACGAGGAACTCTTCGTCGTCTTCGGCGCCGTCCAGCGGAAGCTCACCGACGCCGGCATCGTCGTCGTCGAGCCCGAGGTCGGCGAACTCGTCACGAGCTTCGACATGGCGGGCGTCTCGCTCACCCTGTTCTGGCTCGACGACGAACTCGAGCAGCTCTGGGCAGCACCGGCCGATGCCCCCGCCTACCGCAAGGGCGGCGCCGTCCCGCAGCAGCCGGTGCCGGTCGAGGTCCTCGAAGCCGGCGTGGTCGTGCCCGTGACGCCCGGCACCGAGGAGTCCCAGGCTGCAGCAGTCCGCGTCGCGAGCGCGATCGCAGCGATCCGCGCCACGATCGACGACCACGCCGACGAGCTCGGCCGCATCGACGCCGTCGCCGGGGACGGCGACCACGGCATCGGCATGCAGCGCGGCTCCACCGCCGCCGACCGTGCGGCACAGGACGCCGCCGCCCGTGGCGCCGGTGCCGGTTCGGTCCTCGCGATCGCCGGAGACGCCTGGTCCGACAAGGCCGGTGGGACGTCCGGTGCGATCTGGGGTGCCGCCCTGGAGGCACTGGGTCGCGTCCTCGGCGACGACGAACGCCCGTCGCCGGCCATCGTCCAGAGCGCGGTGCACGCCGCCACCGAAGCCGTCCTGGCATTCGGGGCCGTCCCCGGCGACAAGACGATGGTCGACGCGCTCGTGCCGTTCGACCAGGTCTTCTCCGCCCGGGTCGACGCCGGTGACGAACTCGTCGACGCCTGGTCGGCCGCCTCGGCTGCAGCACAGACCGCGGCGGACGCCACGGCCGACCTGTTGCCCCGGATGGGCCGCGCCCGCACCCACGGCGAGGACGCCGTCGGCACACCGGACGCCGGCGCGATCTCCTTCGCGCTCATCACCGCCGCGGTCCTGGCGACCATCGCCGTCCCCGCCTGACCCCCACCACGAAAGGCACACCCGCATGAGTGAGCAGCAGTTCCGCATCGTCGTCGGTTCGGACGACGCCGGCTTCGACTACAAGGAAGTCATCAAGGCCGACCTCGCGAAGGACCCCCGCGTGGCCTCCGTCGTCGACGTGGGCGTGGACGCCGACGGCCACACCGCCTACCCGCACGTCGCCGTCGACGCCGCCCGTCTGGTGGCGAACGGCGAGGCCGACCGCGCGATCCTGATCTGCGGCACCGGCCTCGGCGTCGCGATCGCGGCGAACAAGGTCCCCGGCATCCGCGCCGTGACCGCGCACGACTCGTTCTCGGTCGAGCGCTCGATCCTGTCGAACGACGCCCAGGTCCTCTGCATGGGGCAGCGCGTCGTCGGGGTCGAGGTCGCGCGCCGGATGGCGAAGGAGTGGCTCGGCTACACCTTCGACCAGACGAGCGCGAGCGCCGAGAAGGTCAACGCGATCTGCGCCTACGACGGCTCCGCCCCGGTCGGGACCGACGCCTGATGCCTGCGACCACGGCGGCCGCCCCGGTGACGATCGGGGTGTCGCTCAAGATGTACTTCAGCCACGCCCGGACGCTCGCGTGGGCGGCCGCCGTGGCCGACATCGCCCGCAGCCACCCGGCGGTGCGGTCCGGCGCGGTCGAGCTCTTCGTGGTGCCGACGTTCCCGTCGCTCGTCCCGGTGCGTGCGGTGATCGGGGACGCCCCCGTGACGCTCGGCGCGCAGGACCTGGCGTGGGCGGACAGCGGCGCGTTCACCGGCGAGGTCTCCGGCGCGGAGCTCCGTGAGATCGGGGTCGACCTCGTCGAGATCGCACACGCCGAGCGACGCGAACTGTTCCACGAGACGGACGACGAGATCGCCGGGAAGGTGCACGCGGCGTACCGCAACCACCTGCGGCCCCTGATCTGCATCGGCGAGACCGAGCGCGCCGCCGACGGCGACCCCGTGGCCGCGATCGCCGAGGTCACCGCGCAGCTCGACCGGTTCCTGGCGACCGCGACCGCCGACGACCTGGCCGGACCGCTCATCGCCGCGTACGAACCGGTGTGGGCGATCGGCGCCCCGCAGCCCGCGCCCGACGAGCACATCGTCGCGGTCCTGGCCGGCATCGAGCAGCACCTGGCGACCCGGCCGGAGCTCGCCGGGTCCGTCGCGATCTACGGCGGCAGCGCCGGTCCGGGCCTGCTGACCCGCGGTGCCGGACGCATCGGCGGCCTGTTCCTCGGCCGCTTCGCCCACGACCCCGAGGCGATCCGCACGATCCTCGACGAAGCCGAGGCGCTGGCCGCGACGCAGGACGGAGCACCGGCATGACGTCCCTGCTCGGCCTCTCCACCTACGCCTACTTCTGGCGCATGTCCGACCGCGTCCCGTCGCCGATGTCCCTCGACGACGCCCTGCGCGACGCCGCCTCGCACGACGGCGTCGACCTGTTCCAGATCTGCGACCACCTGCCGCTCGACACCGCGACCGACGAGCGCCTGGCCGCGATCCGGTCCTTGGCAGCCGACCTCGGTCTCTCGCTCGAGGTCGGCACCCGCGGCACCCGGCCGGAGCACCTCGCCCGGTACCTGCACGTCGCGCAGCAGCTCGGCGCCACGCTCGTGCGGAGCATGTGGACGAGCGGCGACGACCAGCCCGACGCGGCCGAGACCGAACGACGCCTGCGGCAGGCGCTCCCCGCCTACGAGCGCGCGGGCGTGACCCTCGCGCTGGAGACCTACGAGGTCGTCGCCACCGCCGACCTCGTCGCGGTCGTCGAGGCGATCGGCTCCGACCACCTCGGCATCTGCCTCGACCCGGCGAACACCGTCGCCCGACTCGAACACCCGGCCGACGTCGTCGCGATGACCGCCCCGTACGTCGTCAACTGGCACGTCAAGGACTCCGCCTTCACCCGCTCACCGGGCTGGGTCGGGTTCCAGTACACCGGCGTCCCGATCGGCACCGGGGTCCTCGACCACGACGCCGTCCGCGCCGCGATCGAGCCCGACGCCCGGGGGATCAACCGCGTCATCGAGTTCTGGCTGCCGTGGCAGGACGAGCACGCCGGCGCCGAACCGCTGCCGGGGGAGACCCCCGCACAGACCACCACCCGCATCGAAGCGGCGTGGACCGAACACACCATCGAGTACATCAGGAGCAAGGAATCATGACCGACACCGTCACCACCACCCACACCGTCGCTGCCGGATCCGGCACGGCCGACGTCACCGTCGCCGTGATCGGTGCCGGCGGCAAGATGGGCACCCGCGTCTCGAACAACTTCGCAAAGAGCGAGTACACCACCCTGTACAGCGAGGCGTCGCCCGCCGGCCAGGAGCGCATCCAGGCCCTCGGCCGCGAGATCACCGACAGCGTCGACGCCGCGAAGGCCGCCGACGTCGTCATCCTCGCCGTCCCGGACGTCCTGCTCGGCACCATCTCGGAGCAGCTCGTCCCCGTCATGAAGCCCGGCGCGTCGATCCTGACGCTCGACCCGGCCGCCGCTTACGCGGGCCTCCTCGCCAAGCGCGAGGACATCCACTACGCCGTGGCGCACCCGTGCCACCCGTCGGTGTTCCTCGAGCGCACCACCAAGGCCGAGTGGGACGACACCTTCGGTGGCATCGCCGCCCCGCAGGAGGTCATCGCGGCCTTCGACGCCTCGGAGTCGCTCGGCGACGAGGGCGACCGCGCCAAGGCCGTCGCCGAGGCCGTCATCACCACGATGTACGCCCCGGTCATCCAGGTGCACTGGGTCACGGTGAAGCAGCTGGCCGTGCTCGAGCCGACCCTGGTCGAGACGATCGCCTGCATGATCGGCGACTTCCTCAACGACGCCCTCGAGGAGACCGTCACCGGTGTCGGCGTGCCCCGCGAGGCCGCCCGCGCCATGCTCTACGGCCACACGTGGATCGCGCTGACCAACGGCCTGCGCGGCTCGAACCCGTTCTCCGACGCCTGCCACATCGCGATGGGCTACGGCCGCGAGAAGCTCATCAAGGAGGACTGGAAGCAGGTCTTCGACGACAGCGAGCTCGACTCGGTCATCGCGAAGATGCTCAAGATCGACGCCGTCCGGCGCTGAGCCGGACCGCCACCGACCACCGCGCCGACCCGTCAGCGCGCCCGGACCGGAACGCCCCGCCGACCCCCTTCCGGCGGGGCGTTCCCCGTGCCGTCGGCGGCCACGAACCCCCGCGGCCCCCACGCCTCGGCCAGCGTGATCGAGGCCACGTCCGGCACCGTCAGCGCCCGCACCGCGTCGGCGAACCACCGCGCGGCGGCCGGCGTGTGCTGCGCCGGGTCCGTCGCGTCCGGAACGGTCTCCGGCCCGTAGCCGTGCTCCACGGTCGCGTCCGTCACGACCCGGGTCGGCGCCGTCGCCACCGCGTTCCACCGTGGCCGCAGCGTCACCGGTCCGACGTGCAGCGCCCTGCCGGCGGCCAGCCTGGAGGCGCTGGTCACCACCCAGCGCTGCATCCGGATCGACTCGGTCACCTGTTCGGGCGACCGGTCGTGCATCTGCGGCGTCACGCTGCAGGTCAGGGGGCCGTCCCAGCCCGAGAACACCGCGATCGAGCGGTTCAGCTCGGTGAAGTGGGCCCGGGTACCGGCGACGACCTCCAGCGCGCCGACCGCTGCCACCGCTTCGCGCAGTGCCCGCTGCAGCGCCGGCGTCGTCACATGCGACACCGGGTCGAACGCCCCGACACGCGCCACCGGCCCGCCCGCGAGCACCGCGTCGATCGCCGCGCGCAGCAGCACCGGGTCGTCGGTGACGAACCGGACGTCCAGGGGAGCGCCACCCGCGTCCCGCCGGGCCGAGGCGAGCACCGCCTCGACGTTCGGTGCCCCGAGGACCGGTTCGACCAGGATCGGGAACCCGCGGAGCAGGTCGGCGTCGTCCGGGCGCGCAGCGACCGGTGCCGAACCCGCGAGCAGCTGGAGCGTCGGCGACGGCGTGACCACGGCACCGGGACCCGGCCCGTCGAGCGCCGCGAGGTCCGGGGTGGGGGAGGCCGCGCCTCCCGACCGGGTGCCCGGACCACCTGCCGGACCGACCGCCGTCGCACGCAGGGTGAGTCCCTGCCGGACCGTCGTCCCCGGCGTGATCGCGACCGGGAACGGCTCGGCGAGCGGCGTCGAGTACGTCTTGAACGAGGCGTCGGTCCAGTTGCGCTGGTCCTCGGTCTCGAACACGTCGCCGGCCAGGTCGAGCGACAGCGCGGTCGCGCCCACCGACCAGTCGAGCCCGGCGACGTCGACGGCCGGCTGGTGCGGCGCGATCCAGTACGGGAACGCCGTCGCGGTGCTGCCACCGGACGGATGCCGCACCGTGAGCGGCTGCCCGGCCAGGGTCGGCGGGTGCAGGACGACGAGCCCGATGCGGTTACGGCGGAAGGTCTTCGTGACGGTCCCGACCGCGGCGACCCGCAGGGTGTCGTCGTCGAGCGTGACCTCGAGGACGGTGCGCACGACCTCGATGCCGTCGTACCGTGCGCTGGTCTCGAGGCGGATGCGGCCCTCGTCGCCGTCCACCGTCCGCGTGCGCGCGGTGTCATCAGCGGTGCGCCAGTCGTGGTCGCGGACGACGAACCGGACGGCACGCAGGACGAGCACGCCCCGGAACGCGACGTCGGCGAGTTCGGCTCCGCGCAGTGCCAGACGCCAGGGCCCGACGGACACGATCTCGTCGTTCGACGTCGCAGTCATGGTGCATGCCTAGCACCGGTCAACCGGTTGGGCAATGATGGGGGTGACGGAGCAGTGCTGCTCCGAGGACGGAGTCCCACATGACCGCACGACTCGACGGCCGGACCGCACTCGTCACGGGAGCGGGGTCCGGCATCGGCCGCGCGATCGCCGACCGCTTCGTGGCCGAGGGGGCGACCGTCGTCTACGCCGACCGCGACGCCGGCGCAGCCGCCGGTGCAGCTTCCGCAGCCGGCCCGACCGCGATCGGCCTGACGATGGACATCGCCGACGAGGCGAGCGTGGCCGCAGGGTTCGCCGACCTGGCCGAGCGTGGTGCGACCCCCGACGTGGTGGTCGCGAACGCCGGTGTGCAGCTGTTCGGACACGACGCGAAGATCGCCGACCTGTCGCTCGAGACCTGGGACCGCACGGTCGCGGTCAACCTCACCGGGACGTTCCTGACGATCAAGCACGCCGTCCGGGCGATGCTCGCGAACGGAACCGGCGGGTCGGTCATCGCCACCGGGTCGCCCACCGGCCTGAACGGCGAGGGCGCCGACTTCGCGGCGTACTCCTCGACCAAGGGTGGCATCCACGCACTCGTCCGGGCGACCGCGATGGCCTACGCGCGGGACGGCATCCGGGTGAACACGGTCGTGCCGGGCTACACCGAGACCGGCCTCGTGTCGGCGATCTCCGGTGACCCCGAGGCCCGAGCCGCGATCGTCGCCCGCACCCCGCTCGGTCGCCCGGGCACCCCCGACGACGTCACCGGGATCATGGTCTACCTGGCCAGCCCAGAGTCGTCCTACGCCACCGGGGCTGAGTTCCGCGTCGACGGCGGCATGACGAGCCTCTGACCCGCCGCACGGCCCGTCCGTCCTGCGAAAGCGACAGTGTTCCACCGAACGTTCGCGGCACACTGTCGCCCTGACGGGAGAGTCGCTGCAGCGATGGCGAGGTCTGTCGCTTCCGCGGACAGGTCCCGCCCGCCGCCGAACTCGCCACACCGCCCTGGAGGCCCGTTGCGGCTCCGTCAGGCCGTCTCGCGCCCGGCGAGCAGCGCGCCCAGGGCCGCGGCACCGCCCGCAGCGTCGGGCACGGTCACCATCCGCGCCTGCCCGCCGCGGAGCCGCGCGACCAGCCCCGGCCCGGACCGCACGACGTAGGCGACGCCGCGGCCCGAGATCCGGTACCCCCAGCCGCCCCACTGGCCCGGGGACACCTGCTCCCACCCGCACGACTCGATGCGCTCCAGCGGGACGCGCATGAGGGGGATCCTCGTCCAGGTGGACGTGAGCCGCAGGCCCCGACGGTCGACGGTGAGCTCCACCCGCGCCAGCACCAGCACAGCGAGTCCCGCGAGCACCATCGCCAGTCCGGAGACGACCGCCGTCGTCAGCCCGGCCGATGCTGTCCAGACGGCGGTGCCGACGCCGAGCAGCACGACGAGCGCCCCGAGCACCGCGAACCACCGGCTGCCGACGCGTGCGCGCCAGGCGACGCGGGTGTCGGGTCCGACCGTCAGAGGAGCGACCTCGTGGGCCGGCACGGGTGCAGCGACCCGGAACAGTGCGAGCACGGGGACGGCGGCGACCACCACGGCGACGAGCAGGAACGGAACCGTCCACCAGGGGGACAAGGTGCCGTCGCCGGCCGTGTTCGTCCACGCGAGCACGACCCAGGCCGAGCCGAGGGTCCCGGCCAGCAGGTTCGTGACGAGCAGCACCGTGGCTGCCGTCCGCCTGTCGCGCCAGTGCAGCGCGGAGAACGCGAGTACGACGGCCACCAGTGCCACCGCCAGGGTGACCCAGAAGGCCGTCCACGGTGACCCCCAACCGTCCGCGGTGCCGTCCGTCCGGAAGTGGATCGCGATCCGTGCGGGCATGGTGGGTGCCGCCAGGACCGCGGTGAGCACCAGTCCCACCGCGACCAGGAGCCCTGGTGTCGTCACGGCCAGCCGTGTGCCCGTGGTCACCGGTCGAGTCGTCATCGTGCCCCCTTGATCATCGTGAACAGGTCGTCGAGCGAGACGCCCAGGGTGTCCGCCTGATTGCGCAGCTCGTCGACGAGCGTGCGCAACCGGTCGAACGAGGCGTTGCCCGATCGCAGGACGGTCGCACCGCGGCCGCGCCGCAACTCGATCAGTCCGTCGTCCTGCAGCAACGCGTAGGCACGCAGGACGGTGTGCATGTTGACGTCGACCGAGGCGGCGAGGTCCCGCGCAGCGGGCAGTCGCTCGCCGTTCCGCAGCTCGCCGCGAGCGATCGCGTGCCGGATCTGGGTGGCGACCTGTTCCGCCAGGGTCGCTCGCGCCTGCGGGTCGACGGTGATCAACATGTTCGCATTCTATGCGAACAATCCAGCATCACGTAAGGCCTGATCCACCCGTTCGGGCCCCGTTTGGCCACGGAACGCAGCACGTGGTTCCGCGGCTCCCGGCACGCGTACCGTCCGTCGCGATGACCGAATCACCCACCGCCACCGCCCCGTCGAACTACGAGTCCGCCGACGGTGTGGACCCCCTGCACGTCACCACCTACCGACAGGTCCGCAAGGCCGCCCGCCGCGGACACGCGCTGCCCGGTGACGCCGGAGAACCCTCGCTCGCCGACCTCGTGAACGCCCGGAAGAACGGCACCGCCGACTCCCGCTGACGCAAGCTCACGATCCGGTCTCGGCGAGGTCTCGATCGGGACACGACGACGCGAGCGGCACCACGGCGCTGCCACGATGTCGTCCATGGTCTCCTTCCGGTCCGCACTGCCCCTCGTCGTCGTGAGCGCGGTCCTCGTGTCCGGCTCGCTCGCCGGTTGCTCGGCCGGCGCCGACGCAGCGGCGCGGCCGACGTCGACTCCGAAGGCGACCTCGGAGACCTCGGACGCCCAGCCCGCGGGCGGCGCGACGGACCCGATGGAGGAGGACCGGAGTGCTGCGGCGATCTGCGGCCAGATCAGTGCGCTGACGACCATCTCGCTGAACGCGACGGTCGGGCGGAGCCAGGGCGATCTCTCCGAGGCGCAGTACCAGGCACTGATCGCGGCGGAACGCTTCGGCTACGAGCACCTGTCGAGCAGCGACGAGGAGCTCGACGACGCGATCGACTACGCCCACGAGTACCTCGACGCGCACCCCGCACCGAAGTCCGGGCCGGCGCTCGAGATGACCCCCGAGTGGGAACTCGTCGGCCGCACCCTGAACACCGCGTGCCAGCGGGCCGGGTCGAACGTCGTGGGCACCGCCCAGTACGGCGGCTGACGACCCTGATCAGGCTCCCGTGACCGCCGTCACCAGGGCGTCGAGCGCCCGGTCGAGCTCCGGCATCGTCACCGCGCCGTAGCCGAACACGATGCCCGGCGGCGTGCTGCCGGGAGCGAGCCCGTACTCCTCGAGCGACGCGACGAGCACCCCGGCGTCCGCCAGCCGACGCGCGATCTCCGCCCCGGTGGTCGGACCCGACCACGTGACCACCGCGTGCAGCCCGCCGTTCAGGGCACGGGCCTCCAGGCCGGCGACGTCGCCGAGCCGAGTCGCGATCCGGGCCCGGCGGTGCGTGTAGTCCCGCCGGACCCGACCCAGGTGTCGCCGCAGCGCACCCGTCCGCAGCAGGTGCACGAGCGCGGCCTGCACCAGTTCGGCGACGACCGCGCCACGAGCCCGACGAGCGGCGAGCACCGCCTCCGTCACAGGGGAGCCCGTCGCTGCGACCGTCGGCAGCACGACGTACGCGCAGCGCAGCCGGGGGTCGAGCGTCTTCGAGAAGCCGCCGACGTGCAGCACCACGCCCTCGGCGTCGAGTGCGGCCAGCGCGGGCACGGGCGCGCCGCGGTGCCGGAACTCGGAGTCGTAGTCGTCCTCGACCACCACGGTGCCGGTGGTGGCGGCCCAGGTGAGCAGCCGCCGGCGCCGGGCGACGGGCATCACCGACCCGAGTGGGTACTGGTGCGTCGGGCTGACCAGGACGGCGTCGATCGGTCCGGCGGCCTCGAGCGCGTCGAGGTCGAGGCCGTCCTCGCCGACCGGGACGCCCACCAGGGATCCACCAGCGCTCGTGATCGCACGGTGTCCGGTGCGGTAGCCGGGGTCCTCGACGGCGACGACGGGAGCGCGACCCAGCAGCCCCCGCAGCGCCTCGGTGACGAGCGACAGCGCCTCCGAGGTCCCCGCGGTCACGAGCACCCGGTCGACCGACGTCGTGAACCCGCGGGTCAGGCCGAGCTGGGCGACGACCTGTGCCCGCAGGTCGGGGGAGCCGAGCGGGTCCGCGATCGCGTTCCGGAGCGGGGCCGACGCCGCTGCGTGCCAGGCTGCCCGCCAGTCCCGCTGCGGGATGGCGGTGACGGCGGGGATGCCGGGACGGCAGTCGATGAGCGAGGACGTCAGGGCCGGAGCGTCCGGATCGGGGGAGCGGGCGCCGACCGAAGCCGGCGTCATGTCCGCGTCCACCGTCACACTCGCCGCGACCCGCGCGAGGGCACCGTGCCGCGTCCGCAGGTACCCCTCGCCGTCGAGCTGCTCGTACGCCGCGACGACGGTGCCCCGGGCCACCCCGAGCTCCGCCGCCAGCGCCCGCGTCGACGGCAGCGGATCGCCCTCGCGCAGGGTGCCGTCGTGCACCATCCTGCGCACCCGTGCCACCACACCGGACACCTTGCTCGACTGGTCCACCGTGATCGCCCCGATCTGGTCCAGGCACCGGACCACTGGTGACCCTAGCGTGACGACATGCCCACCTCGAGCCCCGAACCAGAACCGACCACCGACGACCCCTCCCTCCGTGTGCGCCGCCTGCGCGACCGCCAGTCCGACGACCCCGCCGTCCTGCACGCGATCCTCGCCGAGGCCCACCTCGCCCACGTCGGCGTCGTCCGCGGCGGCCACCCCGTCGTCCTGCCGTTCCTCTGCGCCGTCGGGGACCTCGGCGACGGCCCGGTCCTGCTGCTGCACGGCTCGACCGGCGGCGGTCTGTTCCTCGACGCCGGGGCCGAGGGTGTCCCGGTCGCCGCCACCGTCACCCACCTGGACGGCCTCGTCTTCGCACGCTCGACCAACGACAGCTCGGCGAACTACCGCAGCGCGATGATCGCCGGGCGCGCGACCGTGGTGCCGACCGCCCTCCGTGCCGAAGCCCTCTGGCAGGTGGCCGACCACCTCATGCCGGGCCGCCGAGCCGAGGTGCGCGAGATGACCGCGAAGGAGGTCCGCGCCACCCAGGTCCTCCAGCTGCCCCTCGACCGCGCGAGCGTCAAGGTCCGCGCCCACGGTGTCGGCGAGGACCCGGCCGACGGCGAGGACCACACCGTCTGGGCGGGCGTCCTGCCACTCGCGGTGCGCGCCGGTGTCCCGATCCCGGGGGACATCTCGGGGGACAGCCCGGTGGACGCGTCCGTCGTCGCGCTGTCGGCTCGCCTCGACCGCCTGGCGGCCGACCGGGAGGCCCGGATCGCCGCCGCCATGCGGGTCACGCCGGTCTGAGCCCGGGTCCACCGCCGCGGCCCGGCTCCGGAACGCCCGTGCGCGTCGTCGGAGTGGCCTGCGAGCGGTGCTCGTTCCTGTGACCAGCTGCAGGAACACTCCGGCGCTGCCCAGCCGCGGGCACCGTCGTGACCAATACGTTACTTTCCGGACCGCCGAGTGGTCCCGACCCGGAAGGACCCATGGGACGCCACACCCTGCCTGCAGCAGCCGACGACCGTCAGCCCGCGCGAACGCACACGCACCCCGCGGTCGACCCCGCGCCGCTGACGCCGGACACGCAGCAGTCCCGTCCCCGTGGTCGCCGCTCGGCCCTCGGCCCCGCGGCCGCCCGCTCCACCTTCGTCGAGCACCCGAAGCCGGCCCGGACCGTGCGGATGCAGCCGCGTCCCGCCCCCGTCGCGTCGTCGGCCGGCAGTGCGGTGCTGAGCCGGACCGCCACCCTGCGTGCCGAGCGCGCCGTCGACCCGCGGCACATCCGTCGCTCCGCCAACGCGAAGCGTGCCGCGATCCTGCTCGCCCCCGCGATCGCGGTGACCTCGAGCCTGACGCTCGCCCTGCCCGCGAACGCCGACACCCTGCCCGCGGACACCCGCTCGGGCACGACCACGGCGCAGGCCGCCCAGACCTTCACGGTGGCGCACGACGTCCAGGTCCCCGTGGTCTCCACCGACGGCATGACCACCACGACGACGATCGTGTCGTACCCGACGCTCGACCTCCGCTTCGGGGTGACGACCGCGCAGGCACAGTCCGCGTTGTCCGCCGCACTCTCGGCCGGCGGCGACCGGGCCACGATCGTGCAGACCGCCCTGCAGTACATGGGGGACCCGTACGTCGAGGGCGGCGCGAGCCACGCGGGCATCGACTGCTCCGGGCTCACGATGGTCGCGTACCAGGCGGTGGGGATCCAGCTCGTGCACTACGTGCCGACGCAGGACGCCGTCGCCACCACGATCCCCGAGTCCGAGGCACTGCCTGGCGACCTCGTCGTGTACGACGACGAGGACCACGTCGGTCTGTACCTCGGCCAGGGACTCGTCCTGCAGGCACCGCACCCGGGCGAGGTCGTCGACATCGTCCCGATGTACTCGGCGGCGCACCACTTCGCGCGCGTCCTGCCCGCCGGCAGCTGACCCGACCAGCCGTGGTGCGGCCCTGGTGGTGACCACCAGGACCACCCGGACGGGGCGTCCCCACCGATCACGGGCCTCCCGTATCCTGGAGTGATGGCTTCCGACACCCGCACCCCGTTCGAACAGCAGCAGTCTGCTCGTCCGCAGGTGCGCCCGCGCACCGAGGGCTGGAAGCAGGCCACCGACACCGACGGTCGCCCGCTGCTGCAGTTCGCGTCCCCGAAGCGTGGCAAGCCGCCCGTGCACCTGGCCGACCTGACGGCCGAGGAACGCGAGGCCCGCGTGAAGGAACTCGGCCTGCCCGGGTTCCGCGCCAAGCAGCTCGCGACCCACTACTTCCAGCACTACACGTCCGACCCGGCCAAGATGACCGACCTGCCCGCCGCCCAGCGGGAGCAGCTCGTTGCCGGGATGCTGCCGCCGCTCCTCACCGAGACCCGGCGGCTGGCGACGGACAACGGCGACACGATCAAGTTCCTCTGGAAGCTGCACGACGGCGCCCTGGTCGAGTCGGTCCTCATGCGCTACCCGGGCCGCATCACCCTGTGCGTCTCGTCCCAGGCCGGGTGCGGCATGAACTGCCCGTTCTGCGCCACCGGCCAGGCGGGGCTGACCCGCAACATGTCGACCGCCGAGATCATCGAGCAGATCGTCCGGGCCAACGCCGCGATCGCCGCCGGTGAGCTCGGGGGTGATCCCCGCAAGGGCGGAAACGACCGCGTCGACGCCGAGCGCGTGACGAACATCGTGTTCATGGGCATGGGGGAGCCGCTCGCGAACTACAAGCGGGTGATGGACGCCGTGCGGTTGATGGTCGCACCGCAGCCGAACGGTCTCGGCATGAGTGCCCGCGGCATCACGGTGTCGACCGTCGGACTCGTGCCGGCGATGATCAAGCTCGCGGACGAAGGGATCCCGCTCACCTTCGCGTTGTCCCTGCACGCCCCCGACGACGAGCTCCGCGACGAGCTCATTCCGGTGAACTCGCGTTGGAAGGCCGACGAGGCGATCGACGCCGCCCACAACTACTACGTGAAGACGGGCCGTCGTGTCTCGATCGAGTACGCGCTCATCAAGGACATGAACGACCACGCCTGGCGAGCCGACCTGCTCGCCGAGAAGCTCAACAAGCGCGGCAAGGGGTGGGTGCACGTCAACCCGATCCCGCTCAACCCGACGCCGGGCTCCGTGTGGACCTCGTCCGAGGTGCACGTGCAGGACGAGTTCGTCCGCCGACTCAACGCCGCCGGCATCCCGACGACCCTGCGCGACACCCGCGGCAAGGAGATCGACGGGGCGTGCGGGCAGTTGGCCGCGGCCGAGTAGGTCGGTCCTGTTCGTTCGGGAGGCACGGTGCGGGTTCGCACCGTGCCTCCCGTCGTTCCAGGGGTCGCGCTCACCCCCGTCGATCCCCGGAAACCCGGGGGACACGTGCCGTTCACCCAGCTGCGACACGCCCGGGAGGGACGACGGTTGGCAGGGCCCCCGGGGCGTGTGTAAAGTAATCACTCGTTGCCGCTGAGGCGGAGAACGGAACGGCCGAGACGGTCACAGGGTGCAAGCCCTGGATGCGCAGTCCGGACGGGGTCCCGCTCAGGCAACCAACT
>NZ_QKSX01000023.1:0-46496 GCF_003234305.1 Curtobacterium sp. MCLR17_055 | reverse complement strand
GTGCTGGTTCGTGGAGTGGGGACCGGCCACCCCCGCCGCCTGACCCGGGCGCTCCCCGAACGGCCGGTCGCGTCGCCGCACCCCTGATCCGCGCGACGGCGCGGCCGGTCCCCACTCCACGAACCAGCACCCCCCGCGAAGACCCCGCACCCGCACAACCGCACCCGCACCACCGAAGGGAACCCCCATGCGCATCGGCATCGACGTCGGCGGCACCAACACGGACGCCGTCCTGATGGACGGCAGCACCGTCCGTGCGGCGGTCAAGCGGTCCACCACCCCGGACGTCACCTCGGGCATCGTCGCCGCGCTCGACGGCCTGCGCGAGCAGCACGCCTTCGGCCCCACGGACATCGACGGCGTGATGATCGGCACCACCCACTTCATCAACGCCCTGGTCGAGGCACGCGGCCTCGCCCCCACCGCCGCGGTCCGCCTGGGCCTGCCGGCGACGGCGTCGCTGCCGCCCTTCACGGACTGGCCCGCTCACCTGGTGTCGGCCGTGCACGCGCAGCCGTTCCTGGCCCACGGCGGCCACGAGTTCGACGGCCGCGTCATCTCGGAGCTCGATCCCGAGGAGCTCAAGCGGCACGCCGGTGCCATCGCCGCCGCGGGCATCCGCTCCGTCGCGATCTCGTCGGTGTTCTCCCCGATCAACGACGAGTTCGAGCAGCGCGCGCAGGAGATCATGGCCGCCGAGCTCGGGCCGGACGTGGCGTTCTCGCTGTCGTCCGAGATCGGTCGCATCGGCCTGCTCGAGCGCGAGAACGCGACGATCATCAACGCGGCGCTGCGCGAGCTCGCCGACCGCATCGTCGACGGCCTGTCCGGGTCGGTCACGGGCAGCGGCATCGACGCACCGCTCTTCCTGAGCCAGAACGACGGCACGCTGATGGACGTCGAGTACGCCCGTCGCTACCCGGTCGCGACGTTCGCCTCCGGCCCGACCAACTCGATGCGCGGCGCAGCGGTGCTGTCCGGCTTCGACACCTGCGCGGTCGTCGACGTCGGCGGCACGACGAGCGACGTCGGCGTCCTGACCGCGGGCTTCCCGCGTGAGGCCACCGGCGAGGTCGCCGTCGCCGGCATCCGCACGAACTTCCGGATGCCCGACGTCCTGTCCGTCGGCATCGGCGGCGGCTCCCGCATCCGCGAGGACGGCAGCGTCGTCGGCCCGGACTCCGTCGGGTACCGCCTGACCGAGGAGGGCCTGGTCTTCGGCGGCTCCACCCTGACCGCCACCGACGTGGCCGTCCGCGGTGGCCGTGGTGCGATCGGGGACCCGTCGCTCGTCGCCGGGGTGCCCGCCGAGGTCGCCGCCCGCGCGCTCGACGTCATCGCGGAGCGCGTCGCCGACATCGTCGAGCGGATGCGCACCTCGTCCGACCCGCTGCCCGTCGTGGCGGTCGGTGGCGGTTCGGTGCTGCTGCCGGACACCCTGCCCGGACTCGGCACCGTGCACCGCCCGGAGCACTACTCGGTCGCCAACGCCATCGGCGCGGCGATCGCGCAGGTCAGCGGCGAGGTCGACAAGGTCTACGCGATCAGCGACGGCCGCCGGTCCGCCGTGGTCGACGAGGCCCGGCAAGAGGCCGTCGACCGTGCCATCGCGGCCGGCGCCGACCCCGGCTCGGTGGACATCGTCGACTTCGACGAGGTCCCGATCCCGTACCTGCCGGGCAACGCGACGCGGATCCGCGCCAAGGCCGTCGGCGACCTGGCACTCGGGGCGCTGGTCCGATGAGCGCCACGCAAGCCGCGCCGCGCGCCGCAGCCGCGCAAGCCGCAGCCACACAAGCCGCCCTCACAGCACCCCACCTCACCGCCATCGGCGCCGACTGCTCCGCCCTCGCCCGCGGCGCCGCGATCCTCGGCACCGGCGGTGGCGGTGACCCCTACATCGGACGCCTGCTCGCCGAGGCCGCCGTCCGCGCCCACGGCCCGGTCGAGATCGTCCAGGTCGAGGACCTGCCCGACGACGCCGTGGTGCTCTCGGTCGCGATGATCGGCGCTCCCACGGTGATGGTCGAGAAGCTGCCGTCCGCCGGCCAGTTCGCCGAGGCCATCCGCAGCCTGTCGGCGTTCCTCGGGGTCACCCCCACCCACCTGGCCTGCATCGAGGTCGGCGGCGTGAACTCGACGACACCGATCGTCGCCGCTGCCGAGCTCGGCCTGCCCCTGGTCGACGGCGACGGCATGGGCCGTGCCTTCCCCGAGGTGCAGATGGTGCTGCCGACCCTGTCCGGGGTCAGCGCGACACCGATGGCCCTGGCCGACGAGAAGGGCAACACCGTCGTCTTCGACACGGTGGACAACCGGTGGGCGGAACGGCTCGCCCGCACGGCGACGGTCGAGATGGGCTGCTCCGCGATCACGGCGCAGTACGCCATGTCCGGCGCGCAGGTGAAGGAGTCGTTCGTCCGCGGCAGCCTGTCGCTGAGCGTCCGGCTCGGCGAGACGCTGGTCCGCGCACGCAGCGAGAACGCGGACCCCGTCACGGCGGTCACCGAGGTGCTCGGCGGCACGGTCGTGTTCGAGGGCAAGGTCGCCGACATCGAGCGCAAGACCGTCACCGGGTTCGCCCGTGGCACGGCCCGCATCGCCGGTTCCGGCAGCGACACCGGCCTGGAGGCGGTGCTCCGGTTCCAGAACGAGCACCTGCTGGTCGAGGTGGCCGGCCAGGTCCGCACCACGGCTCCCGACCTCATCATCACCCTGGACGCCGAGACCGGCGAGCCGATCACCACCGAGGCCCTGCGCTTCGGCGCCCGCATCCGGATCGTCACCGCACCGGCCGACGAGCGCTGGCACTCCCCGGACGGCCTGCGCCTGGCCGGCCCGCGGTACTTCGGCTACGACACCCCCGCGGTCCGCCACGACGGCACCACGAGCGCGGGCGAGACGAACACGGGAGCGCACCGATGAGCTGGATCCTCGACGTCGACGACCTGCCCGACCTGGCCCGCGGCGCCGCGCTGCTCGGTACCGGCGGCGGAGGCGACCCCACCATCGGGATGCTCCTGGTCCGTGCCGCGATCGAACAGCACGGCCCCGTCACGATCCTCGACCCGTCCGAGGTGCCCGACGACGCCCTCGTCATCCCCACCGCGCAGATGGGCGCACCGACCGTGGTGCTCGAACGCATCCCCGCCGGACCGGAACCCCTCGGCGCCCTCCGTCGGCTCGAAGCCCACCTGGGCCGGACGGCGACCGCGACGATGCCCATCGAGTGCGGCGGCATCAACTCGATGATCCCGCTGCTCGTCGGCGCCACCGGCGGCCTGCCCGTCGTCGACGCGGACGGCATGGGCCGCGCGTTCCCCGAGCTGCAGATGGAGACGTTCTCGGTCTACGGGGTCCCCGGCAGTCCGCTCGCGATCAGCGACGAGAACGGCCACGGCGTCATCATCGAGACCGGCACGGACAACAAGAAGATGGAGTGGCTCGCCCGCGGGGTCACCATCCGGCTCGGCGGCGTCGCCTACATCGCCGAGTACGCCATGTCCGGCCGCCAGGTGAAGGAGACCGCCGTCCCGCGCACGCTCTCCCTGGCACTCGCCGTCGGTCGGGCCATCCGGGTCGCCCGCGAAGCCCACCGTGACCCCATCGACGCGCTCGCCGAGGCCCTCGGCACGACGATCTACACGCACCTGCGCGAGCTGTTCGACGGCAAGGTCGTCGACGTCGAGCGCCGCACGGTCGACGGGTTCGCCCGCGGTCGTGCCACCGTGCAGGGGACCGACGGCTCCGAGCTCGAACTCCGGTTCCAGAACGAGAACCTCGTCGCCCGGCGCGACGGCCGCCTCGTCGCCGTCGTGCCCGACCTGATCTGCGTCCTCGACGCCGAGACCGCCGAACCGATCACCACCGAGCGCCTGCGCTTCGGGCAGCGCGTCCGGGTCATCGGCATCTCGACCCCCGACCTGATGCGGACCCCGGAGGCGCTCGCCGTGTTCGGGCCGTCGTGCTTCGGGCTCGACGAGCCGTTCGTCCCGGTCGAGGACCTGCACGAGCACGTCCGCCCGGCCGCCCCGGCGGTCGGCTGACGAACGGCCGTGCGCCGGCCCCGGCGCCCGGCCCACGCACCCGACCCCGGGCTCCGGCCCCGGGACGCGACCACGGCAGCAGAATGGACCCATGGACCAGGGTGAGCGGCGGGGCGGCGGTGTGGCGGGCCTCCAGGCCGACGACGCGACCGTCTTCGGACGCGGCACCGCCCTGCTCGGCTGCGGCGGTGGCGGCCGCGTCGACCACATGGTCAGCGCACTCCGCTTCGCGCTCGGCGACCGCAGCGTGCCGGTCGTCGACCTCGACGACCCCGCGCTCGGATCGGTGGTGGCCGTCGGGCTGATCGGGTCGACGACCGTGCTCGAGGAGAAGATGCCGAGCGGCGAGGAGCTGCCGGCCGCCCTCGCGGCGGTCGAACGCTGGACGGGCACCCGTGCCGACGCCGTCGTCGCCGCGCAGATCGGCGGCGTGACCGGACCGGCCGCGGCCCTCACCGCACACGCCGCCGGACTGCCGCTCGTCGACGCGGACCTGGTCGGCCGCGCGGTCCCGCGCATCGACCAGCTGTCGGTCTTCGTCGGCCCGACCACGACGGTCACGGCCGCGGCGGCCACCACGAGCGGGCTGCGGATCGTCGTCGACGCCCGGCACCCCCACGACGTCGAGACCGTCTGGCGCGAGGCCGTCTCGCACAGCGGCGGCTGGGCCGCCTTCGCGATCGGCCCGGTCCCGGTGGCGCTGCTGCGGGAGCGGGCCGTCGTCGGCAGCGTGCAGCGCGCCCTCCGGATCGGACGTGCCGCTGGTGGCGCACGCGACGCGGCGGAACTCGCCGCACTCATCGGCGGCCGGGTCGTCGCGCAGGGCCGGGTCATCGACGTGCAGCGCGAGGGGGACGCGCTCGCGTTCGTGCGCAGCAGCCTGGCCATCCGCGACGCCGGCACCGGCGCGGTCGCCCGGGTCGAGGCGGGCAGCGAGTACGTGCACTGCCTGGTCGACGGCCTGCCGGTCGCCAGCACCCCGAGCGTCATCACGGTCGTCGACGCGCGCTCGCTCGCGCCGGTGGCGACCGACCGCACGCGGGTCGGCAACGAGCTCGCGGTGCTCGTGCTGCCGTCGGCGCCGTGGTGGTGGGCGGACCCCGACCGCACCGCGCGCATGGGGCCGCGGGCGTTCGGCATCGACGCGGACGTCGTCCCCGAGGCCGTGGGCCAGGTGCTCGCGTGAACGCCGTCGGCGACCTGTTCCCGCTCCTGCCGGCCGGCACCCGCCTGCTCGTCGGCCCCGGCAGCACCGCGGTCCGGAGGGTCCGCGGGGTCGTGGGGACCCCGGACCAGGTCGGCCGGTCCCTGTCGCAGGGCGACGACGTCGTCGTGCTGCTCACCCCCGTCGACCGCGCGGACGCGCGCTTCGACGTGCTGCTGCGCCGGGCGTCCGCGGCCGGCACCACCCTGCTCGTCGTCGACGGGGCACTGGAACTCGGCCCCGGCACCACGACGCTCGCCGACCGGCTCGGCGTCGCCGTGCTCGCCACCCCGGACCCGTGGGCGACCTCGGTCCGCCTGCACGAACTCATCGGCACCGGGATGGGGCCGGCGGCCCGGGCAGCCCTCGACGCCTCCCGCGTCGCGCTCGACGCCGGCCCCGAACTCGACGACCTGTTCGCCCGGCTCGACCGCTCGCTCGGCCACCCGGTGCGGTTCCTCGACGCCTCGGGCCTGGCACTCCGCGGAGCCGCCGTCGACGACGCGGCCCGCGCCGTGCTCGTCCGCCGCGCCGGCACCAGCGACGTGCTGACCGCCGAGGGCGTCGACGAGACGCTCGTGGCGATCCCGGTCGGTACCGGCATCGGACCGCGCGCCTGGCTGGCCGTCGGCCTGCCCGTCCCGATCGCCGCCGAACATCAGGTGGTCGCGAGTGCCCTGCAGGTCGCCGCCGTGGCCGTCGGGCACCGGCTGCTGCTCACCCGGCTCGACGACGAGCGCGACGCCCGCTACCGGATGGCGATGCTCGACGAACTCCGCGCGGCCGATGGAGCACCGGCCCCGCAGCTCGTGCAGCGGACCATCGCCGCCGGGTGGCGGCTGGACGCCTGGCACGTCGGTGCGCGGGTGGTCGCTCGGCAGGGCGTCGACCTGGTCGCGCTCCGCCAGCAGGTCGACGCCGCGGTGCGCGCCGAGGGACTCGACGCGGTCGTCGTCGAACAGGCGGACGGCTGGGTCTTGTGGCTGTCGGAACCCGACGAACCCGGCCGGGAGGCAGTGGCCGACATCGCCGGTCGGCTGCGGCGCGCGCAGAACACGCTCCGCACCACCGTGGAGACCAACGTGGGCGTCGGCAGTCTGCAGGCGGGCCCTGCCGGGCTGGTCCGGACGCTCGGCGAGGCCGGCGACGCCGCCCGTCTGGCGGCGAGCCGTCCGGAGTCGGGGCACTTCGTGCACGTCGACCGGCTCGGGCTCGCGCAGCTGCTGCTCGCGTGGACGCAGACGGACACGTTCCTGCCGGCCTCGCGGCAGTTGCTCGCACCGCTCGAACGCGGTGGCGGGGCGCTCCTGACGACGCTCGCCGCGTACCTGGACGCGGAGTCGTCGATCGCCGAGACCGCCGCGGTGCTCGGGGTGCACCGGAACACCGTCTCCGACCGCATCGCGCGGGTGGAGCGGCTGCTCGGGGTGGACCTGTCCGACCCCGAGACCCGGCTCGCCCTGCACCTGGCGACGCGGGCGCGGGCGGGCGACGGCGGCTGAGCGCGGGGTGCGTCAGTTGCGGCTGGTCTCGCTCGTCTTGTCGGTCTGGCTGGCCTGCTCGGTCTCGCGCTTCGTCGTCCCGCTGGTCTTGGCGGTCCCGCGGGCGGGCCGGGCGGCGGCGCCGGTCTCGCGCGCTGCTCCCGAGGCCAGGCCGGCCGCGATGATGAACACGAAGACGATCAGCAGCGCCCCGAGCAGGCCGATCTCCTCACCGAGGAACCCGATCAGCGGCGGCCCGGCCAGGAACGCCACGTAGCCGATCGTCGCGACGGCGCTGACCTTGGCGGCCGCGGTGCGGGGGTCGTCGGCCGCGGCGGACATGCCCATCGGGAAGCCGAGGCTGGCTCCGAGGCCCCAGAGCACGACCCCTACGATCGCGAGCGGCACGCTGTCGATGAAGATGAGCATGCCGAGGCCGACCACCGCGACGGCGGCGCTGATGCGCAGGATCGGCACGCGGCCGAACTTGTCGATCAGTGGGCTGCCGGCGACGCGGCCGGCGGTCATCGCGGCGAGGAACACCGTCAGCACGGCAGCACCGCCGGCGTTGTCGAGCCCGTGGCCGTCGATCATCGCGAGGGGCAGCCAGTCGTTCGCGGATCCCTCGGCCAGCGCCATGCCGAGCACGATCACGCCGATGAGCAGCGTCGAGGGCTGTGCCCAGACCTGCCAGCGGGTGAGCGGCGTCGCGACCGGGCTGGTGTCGGTCGACACCGGCTGCTCGAAGCGGTGCTCGTCCTGGAACTTCGCGACGGCGACGAGCATGGCGGCGCTCGTGATGACGACGAGCACGATGAAGTGCCACGACACCGGGATCTCGAGCTTCTCGGCCAGCGCACCGAGGCCTGCGCCGGCGAGCGTGCCGAGGCTGAACGCGGCGTGGAACAGCGGCATGATCGTGCGTCCGCCGGCCTTCTCGGCGGCGGCGCCGGAGACGTTCATCGACACGTCGCACAGGCCGTTGCCGAAGCCGAACGCGATGAGCGAGATCCAGATGGCGGCGAAGCCCCACCCGAGCGTGACCGCGACGCCGGCGAAGATCATCCCGACCGCCAGGCACGCCGCAGCCACCTGCACGCCCCGCCTCGCACCGAGCTTCGCGACGATGTGCCCGGCGAAGGTCAGACCGCCGATCGAGCCGACGGCCATGCCGAGCACGAGCAGGCCCATCTCGAACGTGCTCGCCCCGAGGGAGTCGCGAACGCTCGGGATCCGGCCCAGCCACGTCGCGATGTCGAGCCCGGACAGGGTGAACACCACGAACACCGCGATGATCCAGGCCTTGGTGGTCGGGACGGTGCGGGTGGACGGCGTCGTCATGGTGGTTCCCATCGTGCTGCGGCGCGCGCGGTGCTGCGCGTTCTGGTGCGTGTCGGTGCTGGTCTTGCGACTGTCGAATCGATTCGACTGCTCGTTCCGGCTACGCTAACGGGCGATGGACGAACCGGCAACAGGACCCGGCGCGTCGCCTTCCCGCGGCGGCGTCACCCGTTCGTCGCGCCCGACGCTGGCAGCGGTCGCCCGTGCTGCCGGGGTCGCGCCGTCGACGGCCTCGCTCGCGTTCAGTGGTCTCGGCCCGGTGTCCGAGGACGCCAAGGCCCGCGTGCTCGCCGCTGCCGCCGACCTCGGTTACGGCGGTCCCGATCCCCGTGCCCGTTCGCTGCGCCGCGGTCGTTCCGGTGTCATCGGCGTCGTGATGGACGAGCGCCTGAGTGACGCCTTCCGTGACCCGGTGAACGTCCTGACGCTCGACGGCATCGCCGAGGTCGCCGGTGCTGCCGGTGCCTCACTGCTGCTCGTGCGGAGTCCGCTCGACGACGAGCAGGGTGCCGGTCCGCTGGTGGATGCCCCGATGGATGCCGTGGTGCTCGTCGGGTGCAACGTCCGGATCGACCCGGCCGTCGCCGTACTGCGGCGTCGGCAGATCCCCGTCGTCGCGATCGAGGCGGACGAGATCGAGGGTGCTGTCCCCGTCCAGCTCGACAACCGGGATGCCTCACGCCGTGCTGCGGAGTACCTGCAGGGGCTCGGCCACGGGGACGTGACCGTCGTGACCCTGCCCCTCGATGCCGCACGCCGCCGCGGCGCGATCGACGCGGCCCGGCAGGACGAGGGCATCGCCTTCACCACCCTCGAGCGACTGCGTGGTGTGCGCCAGGTCTACCCGGACGCCGTCGCGATCGAGACCGCCGGCAGCTCGGTGGAAGAGGGACGTCTCGCCGGTACCGAGCTCTTCGCGCCGGACGGCCCCCGCCCCACCGCCGTCATCGCGCAGAGCGACCTGATCGCTGTCGGGGTGATCTCGGCCGCGCTCGACGCCGGACTCCGTGTCCCCGAGGACGTCAGCGTCGTCGGCTTCGACGGCATCACGGTGGACGACAGCCTGCTCCACCGCACCCCGATCCGGCACCTGACCACCCTGGTGCAGCCCTTCGTGCAGAAGGGCCAAGCTGCAGCCCGTGCCGCCCTGGCCATGCTCGAGGGGGCGGAGCCGCAACCAGCGTCCTTCACCTCGGAGTTGCGGGTGGGGGACACGACGGGGCCGCCGCCGGGGTCACGCGTCAGCTGAGCGGATCATTGTTCTTCCCGCAGCGTGTGTGGGGCAGAGATCGATGTGCGCTCCCGATGTCGGTGGCCCGAGTCGGACTGCCCGAACAACCTGGTTGCGCAACCCGCCCAACGTTGAATTTGCCGGTAGCCCAGAACCGCGGTTTGCCGAGCAGCCATTGACTGAAGTAGGGCAAGACGACCTACCCTCACCTATGGACTACGAGCTGGACAACGCAGTTGGCTTTCTAAGCTACGCGCACGTCGACGACGAGGCTGACGGCGGACGCATCCGACGTCTGGCGAAAGCAATTCAGATGGAGTATCGGGTTCTCACTGGCGAGACCCTAGAGATATTCGTGGATCGCTCTGATATTCGCTGGGGACAAAAGTGGAAAGAGCGCATCGATGGCGCTTTGCAGTCCACGACCTTCTTCATTCCCGTTCTAAGCCCATCCTTCTTCGCCAGCGATGAGTGCCGCCGGGAGTTCTTTGAGTTCTATAACACCACCCGTGCACTTGGTGTTTCAAAATATCTCTTGGCCATCAGATATGCGGCGGTTGAGGACCTAGTGGCGACCAGCCCCAACCAGGCGAAGGCTATCGCTGCCGAAACGCAGTATAAAGACTGGGAGCACCTACGACTCGTCGACGAAGCTGGCGCGGAACACCGACAGGCAGTCAATGATCTTGCTAAGGAGCTTCGTGGCCTGATGCAGGAAGTTCAGCGACAGCCAGCCCACGACTCCGCACCCGGTACCCGGGTACCGGAGGGGGGGAGTAAGGAGGGAGCCGCGCTCGCCGAATCTGAAGGCGAAGACTTGGGCGACCCTTACGGAGACTCGCCCTCTCCCTTAGAGCTAGTCGCGGAGTTCCCGGAGCGAACGCAGGCGTGGACCGTCGCGATGAAGGCGTTTCAGGATGCCGCGGAAGATTTCAACGAGATCCTTCAAGCTGGGACGGCTGACTTGAATCAGAGGTCGACTGACAGCTTCGCTGCGAAGGTCGTCGTCCTCAAGCGCGTGGCTAATGAGCTCGAGTCGCCTACGCAACGCATCGTTGAAGCTGGTGACGAGTACATGCGGACGCTGCTTGGCATCGACCCTTCGTTCAGAGCGCTGGCCGAGATTGGGCATGCGCAGACGACAGCCACCTTGGAGGACCGTGCCGCGCTCACCCAAGCCCAGGAAGCGGTTCGGGGCATGGTGCAGGCGGGAGCGCAAGCTACGGAACAAGTGCGGTCTGCAATCTATAGCGGGCGTAATCTGGCTAGGCTCTCACGCGACATGCGTCCCGCGTTGAAGCGGTACGAAACGGGATCTCAAAACATCATCGACGGCCAAGCAGTGATGCAAGAGTGGGCCGATCTGCTTGATGCGGTTCAATTTCCCGAGGACCAGGCGCCCGCTCGGGAGGCTCTGACGAGTTCTGATAGCGCCGATCCGAAGTAAGACGCTGGCGGCGGCGTCAGGGCTCGGTGCTTGAGCCTTTACGCTCGGCTCGGGGACGGGAGTTCGGGGGCGGCATGGGGCAACTCGCCCTGCCAGGAACTCGCCCTCGCCCTCCTGGTCCTGCTCGGGAGGGTAATTGTGGGATAGCTCGGAGCCCGTCTTTCGCCGATGAAGCGTGTCTCCTCGCATAGGCATAAGGAAGGGTCCTAGTCTCTATCCATGGACCTTGGGTGGCTTGCTGCGAGCGTCGCGGCGGTTAGTGGCGCAGTAGTGACTATCTGGGTGCACCACGCCACGACGCGTTCATCGGAACGGCTAGCGCAAAGTGTGGCCAAGCGCGAGGATACGCGGCGGACGGATGACCTTCTTCGTGAGCGCCGAGTACTAGAGCGCAACGCTGTTTTGGGTCTTGTCGCCGAGTTTCGAGCCGCCCACCGCTACCAGCAGCGTTTCGTGTTCACCGCTTTCCCGGTGCGGATGGATGTCCCGGGTCACGGCTCGGTGACTGAGGTCGTCGAGACAGACAAGCTTGAAGAAGCGTTTCCACTGTGGTGGGAAACGCGCCACGATGGCCTGTCGGTTGACGTGGAATTGATCACTGACGTTCAGTTTCGCGAATCTGCACGTGTCTGCCTTGCTGTTCTCGACGACGTGCGGGAGATTGCGCGTCTTGCGGGCGGGGAGCCCGTCGGCGCGCTTGTTGCGCGGGCGTCATACACCGGTTTCATGGTCCTTGGAGCATGGTTGCGCGAAGAGCCGATCAGCGAGGAGTTTAGAAAGCAAGTGGCCGATTTACGTGACGTGGGTTTGGTTCTCTAGGCAAGGCTTCCCACCGTGATTACGCGGAGTTGCGCACGGTTATCGCGATCGGTAGTTGATTTGCTTGGCTTCCCAGGTATCCATCACTCCGAGTTGGGCGGCAATCTCGTCGAGTGTTGTTTTATGTGGTACACCGGGCATCGTTGTGTCCCACGCGATGAGGGCCTGGAGCAGCGAAATCGCTGCGTGCCCTAGGAGCAGCGCTGCCATGCTGTGCGCCGCGAAGCGACGGTACGTTACCGGAAGGCCCTGGTTTGGGTTGGCGGCTGTATAGAGATCTACGATGTCGGCACCGGCGTGTGTGAGGCCGCTGAGGTAGCGATAAACCAGGTACATGCCTTCCGTGCCGGCGATGGCGTCGAGACGCTGTTTGAAGATGGTGTAGGCCGGCGAGGCAGGACCAAGGTCTCCAACTTGATCCTCGTACTCTTGGCGCCGTGCTTCCCACTCGTCGCTAGCGCCGTCGGCTTTCGCTTCCATCGCTTCTCGAAGCGCTCGAGCACGCGCCTTGCTGCCGTCGCTAAGAAAGTCCTTCCAGCCCTCTGGTACGACCAGCACCCAGCCGGCAGTCAGCGAATCTTCCATTAGGGTGCGTATGAGTGGGACTGCTGCGACGGGTTGCCCGGCCTCGTAGAGAGTGAGAACACCTCGACCACAATCGATAGCGTGTGCAGCGAGTCCTCTCACCAGGACCGTGACCTGAAGATCGATATCCGTTCGCAAGGGGACTGTCTTCCGGCCTGCGTCGTGGTCCCAGATCTCGGCGAGCTGCCGGATGATCGCTCGGTAGTCCGTCGGTGTCGGCATGTCTCGATCCCTAATGGCTGAATTGCGGCAATCAACGTGATTCGTTATAGGTTTGCGCGTTCCGAAAGGATATATGAAGGGCCACGGTCTTGGGGGACGGTGACGCCAGGCTCGCCTAAGAGGAGTGCGTCCAGCTCGGGCGGTGTTACGTGCGCATGGTTCTTCCTTCTCAGGCGCGAAATGGTCTGGCACGTCTGACGCTTGTAGGTGACGCGTTCGGCGGCTTCTGGCCCTCAGCTGTCGGCCAACCGTCCGGTTCGCAGCTCAGCCTCGCCGCACCCCAAGCGCGACCACCGCAACCAGGTTCACCGCACTCCCCACCAGGAATCCGGTGGTCCCACCCGCGACTCCTGCGACGGGCCCGAGCACGGCCATGAGCCCAGCCCCGACGACGAACCCGGCAACTGAGGCAAGGGCGACCTGGCGCGAGCGTCCAGCGGCGAGCAGCAACGCCGCCGGCACGAGCCCGACGGTGAATACCCACACCGCGACCATCAGGTACCGCAGGTCGGCGACGGCAGCGGCACCCTCGGCAGGGTAGACGATCGGCAGGAACCACCCTGCGAGCAGCGCGACCAGGCCGAAGACGACGGCGGACGCAGCAGCGAACCCGACGACGAGCAGCAGCGCTCCGCGAGAGCGCAACGATCCACCATCGGTCCGGTGCGCGAACGCCGGGACGAGCACCTGCCCCAACGCCTGCCCGAGCATCGACGCCGGCGTCGCCAGGGTGAACGCGGCTGCGTAGACGCCGGCGTCGTGCGCCGACGACGCCACCTGCGCCGAGATCATCGTCAACTGCAGCAACCCGTTCGAGGTCACCACCGCCAGCACGTTCCACGCCGCGAACCCGAGCACCCCGGCGGCGGGTTCGTGCGAAGCCGGCGAGAAGCCGTTGCCCCGGGGCCAGCAGGTGATCGCGAACACCGTGTACCCGATGGCCAGGGGCAGCAACACGAAGGGCTCGAGCCGGGCGACGCACGCCACCACGAGCAACCCGAGCGCCAGGACGCTCGTCACGGAGTCCCAGAGCGCGACCCGGGGTGCCCGGTCGTAGCCGAGCTGCGCGCCGCGGGCGTAGCAGTAGAGGCCGTAGCCGACGACGACCGCGGCACCACCGAGCACCATGCCGGGGCCGTTGCCCCAGGCCAGCATGATCGGCACGGTGACCGCCGCGAGCACCACGCTCGACACCAGCATCGACACCCCGAGCAGCCGGTTCACCGCGGCGTCCGACCGTCGACCCCGCAGTGCGATCGCCAGGAACCGCGACGCGGTGTTGCCCGCGGCGTTCGGCCAGAGCAGGGCGACGAACACCGAGAGCGACAGCAGCGCCGTGGTCTGCCCGAGGGTCTCGGTGCCGAACACCCGACCGACGACGACGGTCACGAGCAGCTTCGCGACGCCCTGCACCCCGATGCCGACCGTGGCGAGCACGGCCGACGAAGCCACCGAGGACGACGGTGCCGCAGAAGGAGCAGCCCCGCTCACCGCGCCAACGCCTGTTCCACCCAGCCGCGCCGGTGCGCCCGCACCCCGAGCGTCACCGCCCGGACCCCGATGTACCCGAGGGCGAAGGCCGCCCACAACCCCGCGAGCGTCCCGCCGGCCCACCAGAGCAGCGGCAGGTACACGACGAGGTTCACGCCTCCGGCGATGGCCAGGTACCGCGCGTCCCCGGCGCCGATCAGCACTCCGTCGAGCACGAAGACGTACCCAGCGACGGGCATCCCGACGGCGATGAGCACCAGCACGACGGGCAGGGCGTCGCGCACCGCCTGCGAGTCCGAGAACACCGGCCCGAGCACCCCGCTCACGGCCAGGGTCAGCACCCCGAGCAGCACACCACCGGCGATCCCGAGCAGCACGAGCCGTCGCGTCACCAGTCGCACCCGCTCCGGGTCGCGTCCGCCGAGTCCGTGTCCGACGAGCGCCTGCCCGGCGATCGCCAGAGCGTCGAGCGCGAACGCCAGCGTCGAGAAGACGGTCAGCCCGACCTGCGTCGTCGCCAGCCCGGTGGTCCCCAGCCCGGCGGCGGCCCCGACGGTCGCGAGCATCGCGATCCGCAGCGACGCGGTCCGCAGGAACAGCCATGCCCCCGACCGCAGCGCCCGGGCGACGCCCGAGGCGCCGGGTCGCAGCGGCGCCCCCGACGACCGAGCGGCCCGCACCGCGATGCGCACGTAGACGACGGCCATCGCCCACTGCACGATGACGGTGCCGGCGGCGGATCCCTCGACGCCCCAGCCGGCGCCGTAGATCAGGACGGCGTTGAGCAGCCCGTTCGCGACGAACCCGATGGTGGCGACGACGAGCGGGGTCTTCGTGTCCTGCAACCCACGCAGCAGTCCGGTCGAGGCCGTCACCACCAGGATGCCGGGCAGCCCGATCAGCGAGATGGTCAGGTACGCGGTCGCGGCGGCCGACACTTCGGCCGAGGCGCCGAACAGGTCGACGAGCGGCCCGGCGAGCGGCCACCCGACCAGCGCCAGCACCACCCCCAGCACGAGCGCGAGCCACATCCCGTCGATGCCCGCGTGCACGGCTCCGCGACGGTCGCCACCACCGAGTGCTCGAGCCACGGCCGGGGTCGTCGAGTACGCCAGGAACACCAGCAGCCCGGTCACCGTCGACAGCACGGCGCTCGCGAGCCCGACGGCCGCCAGCGGCGTCGCGCCGAGGTGCCCGACGAGCGCGGTGTCGGTCAGCAGGAACAGCGGCTCGACCACGAGCGCTCCGAGCGCAGGCACCGCCAGCCGCACGATGTCGCGGTCGACCGCGCGCCGCTCAGCGGTCACAGCGGGTCGCGTCGGTCGGTGCACCGACCCATTCTGTCGGCGATGCCGAGTGCGCGCGTTTCGTAGCCCAGCCCCGGATCCCGAAGCCCTTGGAAAGTGAGAATACCTAACATGACGCCGTGTGTTGTCGATAGGCCCATCCACATCGAATGGAAGCACTGATGGCCGACAACAAGATGACGAAGTCCGCTGGGGAACACTGGGTGTGTTCGATGCTCGCCCGGCAGGGTTGGGGTGCCGCGCTGACGCGCGATGGGCTCGCGCGGACGGACATCCTCGCCGTGCATACCGAAGACCTCTCGCGCCCCGCGATCGAGGTGCAGGTCAAAGCGGCTCGAGCAGCCTCCAATGTGAACTACCCACTCGGCTCGAACTCGCAGCAGACGGCGCGCTCGGATCGAGAGTGGTTCGTCTTCGTGAGCCTGCCGGAACAGTCCGACTACGTCTCGGCGCCCCGTTCGTTCATCGTTCCCCGAGACCACGTTGCGGCTGCAGCCTTCATCGCGCATGAAGATTGGCGAACGGACCCCGACGCGGTTCCGGGAACCCGGAACGCGGGTGTCGACAGGTCCCGCGTGCACATCAGCGTTTGGGGTCGGTACGAGGATCGGTGGGACCTGCTCGCCCAGCCGACCTCTGCTGTGCCGGTCATGTTGCCCGCGCGGTTCGAAGACCTCGCCTTCGGAGACCGTGTCGGGCTCCCCGAGGGGCACCCCTGGCTTCTGAATCGGCCCAGTTGGGTGAACGCCTAACACAGCTGTCTCCAATGAACTCTGCTGTCCTGTTCACGAACACATTTGAGATTGGGGCCGAGGGGAACCATCGCCTCCCGCCCGGCCAGTTCCAGATGTCCATCTGACCGCGAGAAAGCAGTGAGGAGACCTCCCTATGGCGGAAACTGTTGAGCAAACGCAGGTACGGCCGACGTCGCAGGCGTTGGTCGAGATCATGGCTTTTTCAGTCCTGCTCTGCCTCCTCACCGCCTTGCTGTCACTCCTGGACCCCGGCGTTCAACGGCTGGGTTGGGGAGGAGTGCCAGGTTGGCTTGACGCCGCCGGAGCGACCCTGATGAAGCACATCGGCTGGTTCCTCGCGCTGCTGATCTCATTACTGCTGAGCTTCTACGTGTTCGTTGGCGGCGGACAGCTGCTCGGATTACCGCACGTGCAGCGGCGGCGGCGAGATCTCGGCTTCATCGCCGAGCTGGCGACCGCGGCGACCGCCGCGCCGTTCGTGTTACTGCTCGTGTTTGCGGCTACGCATCCCGCCGATCAGATGATCGTCCTCGTCCTTGTCCCCGCTGAGGCAGCCATCGTCTTCCTCGGCGCGCAGCTGGGCGGGTTTATCGTATTTGATCGGCAAGAACGGTACGAAGCCGCGGTGAAGAATGCGGAAGCAGCTGCCGCGATACTTAGATCGCTTCGTCCCCGATCGCGTCGTCCAACTTGGCTTGTCATCGTCACGCAGGCGGCGATATTCGGATGCCTGTCATGGTCGGTGGTCTTCGCCTTATATCCGCGAGACCTGGTGCCGCTTCTGCCGCTACTCGGCGCGCTGATTCTTCTGGCGGTCATTGTCACGGCAGTCTTCACCTGGGGTGCGTGGTCCTCGTATGCAGCCGCAGACCGGGTTGGCCGTTTGATGCCTTGGCTGGTCCCTTACGCCGTGGCGGCATTCCTCGTGTTCGGTGCGCTCGCGCAGCCGATGTCCCGGGTCACCGTGGCCTTCGACGCAGCGATTGGCCTCCAGCTCCTCGGGATCATTTGCTCCACCTACGCCGCTATGCGGTATCGCGTGTTGCGGAATTGGAGTGTGCGTGGAGTTGCCCGTCGGCTCGCAGCCCGAGACGTCGTTACTCGGTATGCCAAGGCGTCGCGCGACGGACGCGAGAACAGGCCGACACGAACCGCATCCGAGCAAGTAGCAACGAGCCGCCTGTCGCGGCTTCGCAACCTGCTCCGATGAACCTTCGTGCGCACCGCGGACCGCCGTAAGCTGTAGGCCCGTCGAATCGACGCCGGTTGAATACGGTTTTCCTGAAGATCACTCTTCTTGCGCCAGCGTGAGACGTGGTCCAGTCAGTATCCCCCGAGAGACGCAGCCGTGTCGGCTATCACGCAAGTTCCGCCTCGATCCTTGCGTTCAAAGAGCTCCGCTGACTGAGCAGGCATCCCGGGAAGCTCCACCGCCGTGCGGTCCACAGGGCGACCGCTGGTACCGCGGCGAGCTCATTGAGCTACGACTCGGATGCGGAGCGTCAGGGTGCGCTCAGCTGACAGGCGGGGTGGGTATGACCCCGTCGCGGACTGGAGGCCCGTGGCGGCGCCCGCCACGGGCCTCCAGTCCGGTGGTCCCACGTCGTCAGGCCGGACGCGCGTTCCGGCCGACCACTCGCGTCAGTCGGCGCGCGGTTCCGCGGGGACGGCGCCGGTGGCGGCGTGTGCGGGGTCGGCGGCCTCGGTCGAGGGCTCGTCGGTGCCGCGGGCCCGGCCGATGACGTCCATCACGTGGTAGACGACGATCGCTGCGATGGTGCCGACGATGATGCCGCCGAAGCTCGCCTGGCCGAAGGTGAACGTGAAGTTGGCGATGCCGATGATCAGGGCGATGCCGGCGGTCAGCTGGTTCTTCGGCTTCGAGAAGTCGACGCGGTTCTCGACCCAGATCCGGATGCCGATGATGCCGATCAGGCCGTAGAGCGCGGTGGTGGCGCCGCCGAGCACGCCCGCGGGCACCGAGGAGATGACGGCGCCGATCCTCGGCGACAGGCCGAGCAGGACGGCCGCGATCGCGGCGACCCAGTAGGCGGCGGTGGAGAAGACGCGGGTGGCGGCCATGACGCCGATGTTCTCGCCGTAGGTGGTGGTGGCGGAGCCGCCGCCGACGCCGGCCAGGACGGTCGAGATGCCGTCGGCGAAGAGCGCACGACCGGTGAGCGGCGTGAGGTCACGGCCGGTCAGCTGCCCGACGCCCTTGACGTGGCCGACGTTCTCGGCGACCAGCGCCAGGACGACCGGCACGAACGCCAGGTAGATCGGGAGCTGCGACGGGTCGAACGCGGGAGCGGTGAAGTCCGGCAGACCGATCCACGGCTTGTCGCCGACCTTCGAGAAGTCGACCTGACCACCGATGAGCGCTGCGACGTACCCGACGAGCACGCCGATGACGATCGACAGGCGGCCGATCAGGCCCCTGAACAGGACCGTGACCAGGATGATCGTCGCGAGGGTGATGACCGCGATGACCGGGGCTTCCGTGAAGTTGTCCCGGGCCGACGGAGCCAGGTTGAAGCCGATCAGGGCGACGATCGCGCCGGAGACCACCGGGGGCATCAGCCGGTCGATCCACCCGGCGCCGGCCAGGTGCACGACGAGCCCGACGATCGCGAGCAGCGCACCGACGACGATGATGCCGGACAGGGCGAGCGGGATGCCGCCGATCTTGGTCGCCGCACCGATCGGGGCGATGAAGGCGAACGACGAGCCGAGGTAGCTCGGCAGGCGGTTGCCCGTGATGAGCAGGAACAGGATCGTGCCGATGCCGCTGAACAGCAGCGTCGTCGACGGCGGGAACCCGGTGATCAGGGGCACCAGGAACGTGGCGCCGAACATCGCGACGACGTGCTGCACGCCGAGGCCGATGGTCCGGGGCCAGGTGAGCCGTTCGTCGGGTGCCACGATCGTCGTCGCGGAGACGGTCTTGCCGTCGCCGTGCAGCTGCCACGGAAGTCCCATGCGATGACCGTACCGGCAGCCGTGTGCCGGTGACGACCCGGATCGACCTGCCCCATGGGGTCGGTGGCTATCGTGGACCGCATGACCGACGTCGCACGTGCCTCCGGCATCCACACTGACGAACTCGACCCCGCGGTGCGCCCCCAGGACGACCTGTACCGCCACGTGAACGGGACCTGGATCGAGGCGACGCCGATCCCCGACGACAAGGCCCGGTACGGCTCCTTCACGGTGCTGGCCGAAGCCGCCGAGATCGCCGTGCGCGACATCATCGAGCGCTCGCAGCAGGCCGCCCCCGGCACCGAGGAGCGCAAGGTCGGTGACCTCTTCACCTCGTTCACCGACGAAGCGCGGCTCGAGGAGCTCGGCACCGCACCGATCGAGCACCTGCTCGCCGAGATCACCGAGATCCAGTCCGTGCCCGAGGTCATCGCCGCCGTCGGCCGCTTCGAGCGCATCGGCCTGCCGAGCTTCCTGCAGCTCTTCGTCGACAACGACCCGGGCGACCCCGAGTCCTACGTCGTGTTCCTGGAGCAGTCCGGCCTCGGGCTGCCCGACGAGTCGTACTACCGCGAAGAGCGCTTCGCCGACATCCGCGAGAAGTACCGCGAGTTCGTCGCGGCGATGTTCCCGCTCGCCGGCCTCGACGACGGCGGCGCCCGCACCGAGCACGTCATCGCGCTCGAGACGGCGCTCGCCGCCCAGCACTGGGACAACGTCACGACCCGCGACAGCCAGAAGACCTACAACAAGCTGCCCTGGGCCGAGGTCGCCGCGCTCGCGAAGGGCGTCGACCTGCAGACCTGGTGGCAGGCCATCTACGCCCCGGCCGGCGCCTTCGAGACCGTCGTGGTGCGCGAGCCCTCGTTCATCACCGGCCTGGCCGACCTGCTGAACGACCAGCCGCTCGAGGTCTGGAAGGACTGGCTGCGCTGGCAGGTCATCCGGGGCTCCGCCGCGTACCTGACGAGCGCGTTCTCGGCCACGAACTTCTCGTTCTACGGCACCGCACTCACCGGTGCGCCCAAGCAGCGCGAGCGCTGGAAGCGTGGCGTCTCGCTGGTCGAGGGCGCGATGGGCGAGGCCGTCGGCCGCATCTACGTGCAGGAGCACTTCGACGAGACCTCGAAGGCCAAGATGGACGACCTCGTCGCCAACCTGGTCGAGGCGTACCGGCAGAGCATCACGGCGCTCGACTGGATGACCGACGAGACCCGTGCCCGTGCGCTCGACAAGCTCGACAAGTTCACGCCGAAGATCGGCTACCCGGTGAAGTGGCGCGACTACTCGGCGCTGCCCGTCCTCTCCGACGACCTGGTCGCGAACGTCCGCGCCGTCGCCTCGTTCCAGGTCGACCGCGAGCTCGGCAAGATCGGCAAGCCGATCGACCGCGACGAGTGGTTCATGACCCCGCAGACGATCAACGCGTACTACAACCCCGGCTTCAACGAGATCGTGTTCCCGGCCGCGATCCTGCAGTTCCCGTTCTTCGACGCAGACCGCGACGCCGCCGCGAACTACGGCGCGATCGGTGCCGTCATCGGGCACGAGATCGGCCACGGCTTCGACGACCAGGGGTCGCAGTACGACGGCGACGGCAAGCTCGAGAACTGGTGGACCGAGGCCGACCGCGCGGCGTTCGAGGAGCGTACGAAGGCCCTCATCGCCCAGTACGACGCCCTGGTACCGACCGAGGTGCCCGACAGCCACGTGAACGGTGCCCTGACGATCGGCGAGAACATCGGTGACCTCGGTGGCCTGTCGATCGCGTGGAAGGCGTACCTGCTGTCGCTCGACGGCCAGGAGCCCCCGGTCGTCGATGGACTCACCGGTGCCGAGCGCTTCTTCCTGAGCTGGGCCCAGGCCTGGCGCATGGCGATCCGCCCGGAAGAGGCGGCTCGTCTGCTGAGCATCGACCCGCACTCGCCCAACGAGTTCCGCTGCAACCAGGTCGTGCGGAACATCGACGTCTGGTACGACACCTTCGGCGTGACCGAGCAGGACGCGATGTACCTCGACCCCGCCGAGCGCGTCGCGATCTGGTGATGACGGAGCCGGACGCGGCCCGGTCGTCGCGCCGCCGGCGACCGGACGACCGCCCAGCAGGTGGCGGCCGCGGTCGTGGGCGGCACAGCGGCCGGGCCGACGACCGCTTCACCGCCACCACCGAGGCGCTCGGTGCCCTCGCGCTCGAGGGCGCCGGGGTCAGCGCCTCGGTGATCGACACCTCCAGCGGCAAGGCCCTGCTCGCGATCGACGACACCCTGGTGCAGCCGGTCGCGAGCCTGGGCCGCGTCCTGCTGCTCATCGAGGTCGCCGCCCAGCTCGAGGACGGCCGGCTGCACGGTGACCGCCTGCAGCGCATGGCCCGCGACACCGCGACCGGTGCCGGCCTGTGGCAGTTCCTGCAGGAGCCGACCATGCAGGTGCCCGACCTGGCGACCCTGGTCGGGGCCACCGCCGACGCCTGGGCCATGAACGCACTGCTGTCGACCGTGGGCATCGACGCCGTCCGGGAGCGCGCGGAGTCCCTGGGCATCGAGCGCACGGCGTTGATCGACCGCGTGCGGGACCGCCGCGGCCCGGACGACGCCCCGGACGCCTCTGTCGCACCCACCGGGGAGCTGTCCTGGGTGATGCGTGGACTGGCGCTCGGCGAAGTCGTCGACGAGGCGGTGTCGAACCGGGTGCTCGGCTGGTTGTCCCTGGCGAGCGACCTGAACCTGGTCGCCGGGTCCTTCGGGCTCGACCCCCTGGCGCACCGTGCACTCGACCACGGGTTGCAGGTCGTCGCGGTCACCGGGTCGAGCACCGGCGTGCGGGCGGAGGCGGGGATCCTGCGGGGGCCGGGGTCGTCGGTCAGCTACGCCGTGACCGTCACGTTCGACGACGCTTCGTTGCAGCGGCGGTTGGCCGTGGTGGAGGCGCTGCGGACCATGGGGACCGAGGTGCTTGAGGCGGTGCACGCGCCGGCTCGTCGCTGACGGCGTTCGATGCTGTTCGTGGCGGGTGCGGTGTCTCCGTGTCAGGACCGGGGGACGCAGACCGACTCGGCGCTCAGGCTCAGCCCGTCGACGGTGCCGCGGATGCTCGCCGTGGCGGGGTCCGCATCCGTTGACGACGACCAGTAGTCCCGCCCCATCGCCCGGCCGCTGACCTCGAGGCCCTCCGACGTCCACAGCGCGGTCACGGCGTCGAACGGCTCCTGCGCGTCGTCGACGATCTGGAACACGGGCACGATGCTGAACGCCGTCGCGCGGGTGCCGGTCGCATCGGGTGACCAGGTCGATCCGGGCGGCGCGCACTGTTCGGTGCCCGTGGTCACGGTCGCCGGGACTCCGGCGGCCTCGGCCGAGCGCTCGAGGAACGCCCGGAGCGTCGCGGCCCGGTCGCTGACGTCGGCGGGCACCCACGGGGTCGGCGACGGGCCCGACGTCGGGGTGCCCGGGGCAGTGGCGTCCTGCGGCTTCTCGGCGTCGAGGGGGAGTCCGAGCCAGCCACTCGTCCCGTCGATGCCGACGGAGAACGCGGTGCGCGGAGCGCGGTGTGCGTCGGCGGCTTCGTCCTTCGTCCGGACGAGGACGTCGGCGACGGCACCGGTTCTGTCGCCGTAGATCGACAGGGAAGGCCGTTCGGGCTCGGGAGCCGCTCCGTGCTCGTCTGCGGGTGCCTGCGCAGCGTCGGCGTAGGTCGTGCCCGGTGAGTAGTACAGGCCCTCGACGTCGTGGTCACCGTCGCGGTCGAACCCGTCGATCGTGCGCAGGAGTGCTCGCCCGGGGTGCGTCGCCGTGATCCCCACCGAAACGTCACCACGGTCCAGCGAGGCCGGGTGGCCAACGACGATCGGACGGGCCTGCGCGACGGCGTCGGTGAAGCTGACGCCCGGCACGAGCCAGATCGTGGAACGTGACGGGGTCGCCCACAGCCGGTGCACGAAGGGCTCCGTGCGCAGCCGTCCGGCCAAGTCGACGACGTCGGGGTCCATCGGGTCGACTGCGACCGGCGCCGACGCCCGGCCGCGGGGCACGTCCACGGTCACCGACAGCGTCGTGCCGGTGACGCCCCGCGCTGCCGTGTGCCGGATCCGTTCGGCGACGGCGAGGTCCGTCGTGTCGGCCTGCACCTCGAGCGAGGTGATCCAGTTCTGCGCGTCGTCCTTCGCGTCGACCTGACGGATCTCGCCCTCGGCCGTGTCGACCCCGGGCAACCGCTCGACCCGGGTAATGAGCTTCGCGAGCGCCGGTTCCGACCCGGCCGGCGGTGGTGGCGACGTGCACGCGGCGAGGGCGAGCACGACGCCGAGCGCGGTCGCGAGGGCTGCCGCTGAACGTGTCCGTGCGCGAGCCCCCATGCGTCCGAGTCTAGGAACGGCGTCTCGCCGCCCGGAATCGGTCGCGAGACCCATCCGTGCTCAGCGCAGGAGCACGAAGGAGCGCAGCGGATGGGGTTCGACGTCGTGGACCTCGACGAGGCCACGTGACTCGTAGAACGCTCGCTGCCCCGGCTCGTTGTCGGTGAGCAGGACCGTCTGGCGAACGCCGGCGTACCGCTGCAGGACGGCGTCGAGCAGCGCACCACCGATGCCGGACCGATGCGCGGACGGCAGGACGAGGACGTCCTGCACGTACACGATCGTCACCCCGTCGGAGACCGTGCGGAGCAGGCCGAGCAGGTGGCCGTCGTCGTCGCGGGCCGTCAGCACGGTGTGGGAGCCGGCGATCGCCGCGGTGAGGGCTGCGGGGTCCTGCGTGTACGCGGTCCACCCGACGGCGTCGTACAGCGCCACCAGTTCGTCGGTGCCCGGTCGTTCGTCGCTGATCGTGGTGGTCACGGTGCCCATCGTGCCCGAGCCGGACGCGTGATGCGGCCTCGGGATCACACCGGGGCGACCGTCAGCGATCAGCGGGGTGCGTTGCGCCGGACTCGACCTCGCGCATGGACGCGGTGATGTCGATCGGTCGGGTGTCGGGGAGCGTGATGTCCTCGGGGCGGATGGGATGCATGCTCATGCCTCCTCGTGGTCGATCACGCGTCGGGCGCCGGCTTCGACGCCCATCGCGACGAGCAGGGTCATGAACCCGGCGAAGCGGACGACCTCGGAGACACCCATCAGGGCGGCCCACGCGGTGAGCTGCGGTGCGCGGGTGAGGGAGTGCCGTCGGGCCGTCGGTGCGGACTCGGGAGCGGTGATCGTCGTCATGGGGTGCCTTCCGGTGGGATTGGTGCCAATCCTCCGGATCGGGACGCGGCGCCTCGTCGTCGTCGTCGTCGCGGATCGTCGAACCTACTGCGTCCGCAGTACGTGTCGGTGAGGTGGAAGCAGGAGACTCGGGGGATGACGAACGACGGTGATCTCGTGCTGCCACCGAACCCGTGGTGGCTCCGGTCCCCGGCGCTCCTGCCCGAGCTGGCCGCGGGCCTCGCCGTGGCCGGTGCAGCGGTGGAGATCGTCCGAGTCCTCGTCGCGGGCGCCGGGGTCTTCCCGTTGGTCGGTGTGCTGCTCGGCATCGCCGGTGTGGCCGTGGCTCGTCGCTACCCGTGGCCGGGGGTGCTGCTCACCGTGGTCGGCTGTGCGGTGGCAGCGGTGCAGGGGTGGGACCCGATCGTGGGGTGGACGATCGTGGTGTTCGCGCTGTTCTCCGTCACCCTCCGCGGTGCGGCCCCGTTCCGCATGGTCGTCGCGACCGCGCTGCCGCTCTACCTCGTGGTCGCGGTGGAGTCCGGTGCGGGGCTGGTCAGTCCCGACGCGTTGGCGGCGGTCGCGGCGTGTGCGGCTGCCGGCGCCACGGGGGCCGCGGTCTGGGCACAGCTCCGGTACTGGTCGGCCCTGCGGGAGCAAGCCCGCGAGGCGATCGCGTCACGGGATCTCGAAGCGCGCCGACGCGTGGACGCCGAGCGGCTCCGCATCGCCCGCGACCTGCACGACGTCGTCGGTCACCAGATCGCGGTGGCGAGCATGCACCTGGGTGCGGTCGAGGTCACCGTCGACCGCGACCCGGTGACGGCGGCACGCGCAGCAGGTGACGCGCGTGAGGCGTTGCGGATGGTCACCGCCGAGACGCAGCAGATCCTCGAGCTCCTCCGGTCACGGGATGCCGCTCCGGACCAGACCGTCGCCGGGCTGGGCTCGCTGCCCGCGTTGGTGTCGTCGTTCACGTCGATCGGGCTCGACGTCGTGGCTGACGTCGAGCTGCCGGACGAACCGGTCGCCCCCGTGGTTGAGGTCACCGTCTACCGCGTCGTGCAGGAGGCCCTGACCAACGCACACCGGTACGGGACCGGCCCGGTCACGATCACCGTCCGCGCCGAGCAGGGTCGACTCCACGTGGTCTCCGACAACCCACGCGCGCCGCGGACCAAGCAGACGCAGGGGTCCGGGTTCGGGCTCGTGGGCATGCGCGAACGCGTCGGGGCCGCAGGCGGGACACTGGACGTCGACGAACGACCCGATCGGTTCGTCGTGCACGCCGTGCTGGCGCTGGACGGAAGGAAGCTGTCGTGACGACGATCCTGCTGGTCGACGACCAGGCGATGATCCGCGTCGGGCTCCGCACCATCCTCGAGGCGCACGACGACCTCACCGTCGCCGGCGAGGCCGGCGACGGCTTCGAGGCCCTGCGGTTCCTCGAGACGACGACGGTCGACGTCGTCCTGTTGGACGTGCGGATGCCGGGGATCGACGGCGTCGAGACCACACGCCGCCTCCGTGAGCGGTTCTCCGCCGAGCAGCTCCGCATCGTCATCCTGACGACGTTCGAGCAGGACGAGATCGTGGTCTCGGCGCTCCGGGCGGGTGCGAACGGCTTCCTCGGCAAGACCGTCGGACCCCGCGAGCTCGTGGCGGGCATCAACGAGGTCGTCCTCGGTGGTGGAGCACTCTCCGCGGCTGCGCAGGCCGCGGTCATCGCGCAGGTCAGCTCCCAGTCCGACCGCGTCATCGACACCGATGCGCAGGAACGTCTCCGAGCGCTGACCCCGCGTGAACACGACGTGGTGGTGGCGATCGCCCGCGGTGGCGACAACGACCGGATCGGCCGGGAGATGTTCGTCTCGCCCTACACCGTGAAGACCCACGCCAACCGCGCGATGGCGAAGCTCGGCGTCCGTGATCGTGCGCAGCTGGTGTCCCTCGCCTACCGCGCCGGACTCGTCGACTGACCAGGACCTACTGCGGACGCAGTAGGTCCGTCGCTCCGACGGGACGACGGCCGGACGGAGCGTTGCTCGGAGCATTGAGGAGTACCCGCCGCGACGGTCTCCGCGTGGCTTCCTCTTCTTCTCTCCGGGAGCATCATGCCCAAGGTCCTCGCCGCGATCGGACGCTTCAGCGCCCGGCACCGGCTCATCATCGTCGCCGTCTGGTTGGTGCTCTTCGCGGGCCTCACCGCGGTCACCGCCGCCGGCATGGACACCAGTGCCACCGGCTCGGCCGGCAACACGACCGCCGCCGCGAAGGCGCTCACCGTCGTCAACGAGAAGTTCGACCTCGGTTCCTCGTCGTCGGGCGACGCGAAGACGCTGCAGCTCGTCCTCCAGGCGCGAGACGGAGCGAAGGTCACCGACCAGGCCACCGCCGCCGAGGTGCAGGCAGTCCTCGCCGACGCGAAGAGCCTTCCGCGCGTGCAGACGGTCTCGGACCCGTTCGCCCAGCGGAACCCGATGGTCTCGAAGGACGGCACCACGGTCATCTCCACGCTGACCTTCTCCGGCGTCACCGAAGCGAACCAGGAGAAGACGTACGACACCGTCCTGGACTTCGCAGCAGACCACCGTGCTGCCTTCCACGCCGAGGTCGGCGGGCACCTGTTCGGGGACACCTACGCCACCTTCGGTCCCGGCGAGGTCATCGGGATCCTGGTCGCGTTCCTGGTGCTCTTCCTGACGTTCGGTTCGCTCCTGGCCGCCGGAGCGAACATGCTCGTCGCGATCTCCGGGGTCGCCGTCGGGACGGTCGGTGTCCTCGCGTACTCCGCGATCAACCCGATCCAGGGGACCACCCTGACGCTCGCGACCATGCTCGGCCTCGCCGTCGGGATCGACTACACGCTGTTCATCCTCACCCGGTTCCGCTCGGAGCTCCGCGAGGGGCGCAGTGTCGTCGACGCGGTCGCCCGGGCCACCGGCACCGCGGGCACCGCAGTCGTGTTCGCGGGCCTCACCGTCATCATCGCCCTCGTGGGTCTCGTCGTGACCGGCAACGAGGTCATCACCGTGATGGGCTTCGCCGGAGCGTTCAGCGTCCTGATCGCGGTGCTGATGGCCCTCACGCTGCTGCCCGTCCTCCTGGGGACCCTCGGTTTCCGTGCACTGCCCCGGAAGCAGCGCAAGCTCCTCGCCGCCGGTCAGCCGATCCCGCAGCGCCCCGCGAACCGCAAGAACTTCCTCCGCGGGTGGGCCAGGTTCGTCACCGGACGCCCGTGGCTCGCACTCTTCGGCGCCGTCGTCGTCCTCGGGCTCGTCGCCGCACCGGTCCTCGACATGAAGACGGCCTCCAACATCCCCGGTGGCTCCGACCCGACGTCGTCCGAGCGGAAGGCCTACGACCTGATCGTCGACGAGTTCGGCGGCATCCAGTCCCCGTTGCTCGTGCTCGTGCAGGGCGACGACGTCACCAGCAACCTCACCGCGGTCGAGGACGAGATCACGGGCCTCGACCACGTCGAAGCCGTCGTCCCCGGCCAGGTCACGAAGACCGACGACGCCGCACTCCTCACCGTCATCCCGACCGGCGGTCCGATCGCCGAGAGCACGAAGCAGCTCGTCACGGACATCCGCGACGAGACCACGGCGATCAGCGGCGTGCGCGTCGAGGTGACCGGCGAGACCGCGATCGGGCTCGACGACACCGCGCAGATGAACCGGGCACTGATCACCTACATCATCGTGATCGTCGCGCTGTCGTTCCTGCTCCTGATCGTGATGTTCCGATCCCTGCTCGTGCCCCTGTTCGCCACCCTCGGGTACCTGTTCTCCGTCGGGGCGGCGTTCGGTGCATCGGTCGCGATCTTCCAGTGGGGCTGGCTCGACCCGCTCATCGCCGCACCCCAGGGTGACCCGATGTTGAGCCTGCTGCCGATCATCCTGGTCGGGGTCCTGTTCGGGCTGGCGATGGACTACCAGGTGTTCCTCGTGTCCCGGATGAAGGAAGAACACTCCCGTGGGCTGAGCCCGAAGGACGCCGTGTTCTCCGGGTTCACCAAGTCCGGCACCGTCCTCGTCGCAGCAGCCACGATCATGGCCGTCGTCTTCGCGGGCTTCGCCACGAGTGAGATGGCCGTCGCCGCGTCGATCGCCGTCGGGCTGCTCGTCGGGGTCCTCGCAGACGCCTTCCTGGTGCGGATGATGATCATGCCGGCACTCCTCACGCTCTGCGGGGAAGCAGCCTGGTGGATGCCGCGCTGGATGCAGAAGGTCATCCCGAACCTGGACACCGAGGGCCACGGACTCGACCGGGCTCCCGAGCACGACCGGGGGACCGGGGCCGTCCCGGTGCCGGTCAGCTAGTCGGCCAGCACCTCAGGACCGAAGGAGCCGTCCCGCTGCGATCGCAGCGGGACGGCTCCCTCCGTGGCGGCAGCAGCCCGTGCTCGAGACCGGCCGGCTGACCGCTACGAGGTCGCCTGCCCCTCCGGCACGAACGCCTGCACGGACAGCAGTGAGGCATCGGCCGACGCACACGCCTGGTAGTCGGTGTCCTTCACGAACAGGGACTGCTTCGACCCGGGCGGGTACACGCGGAAGCCGTCCGGGGTCTCGGGCGAGCAGTCGCCCGCCGAGTAGTTCTCGGCCCGGACGATCTTCAGCGGTGCGACGGCGGTCTTGCCGGGAGCGAGTGTGACGGTCGGGTGCGGGGAACTCTTCTCCGCGACGGCCGCCGCTCCGATCTGCTTGCCGCTGCCGCCCCCGACGAACGAGACGCCGGGCCACCCCTGCACGGTGCAGGTCGTCGACCCGGTGTTCTCGAGCACCAGGTGCACGATGACGCTGCCGGCGGCACCACCACTGCCGGCCTCGATGCGTCCGGCGAGCGACGACACCGCGCACCGGTCGCCGGAAGACGAACCGGTGGACGGCCCAGAACCGGACCCGGAGGACGGTGCCGCGGAGGCGGACTCCTCCGACGACTGCGGGGTGGACGCCGACGCGGACGGCGACGGTGCGGGCGCCGTGACGGTCTCGGTGGCGGCGGGCTGCCCGTCCGAGGCGCACCCCGCCAGGGTCCCGACGGCGACGAGCCCGGTCACGACGAGCAGGAACTTCGATCGGCTGCTGCGTTGCATGGTGCACAGGCAACCACCGAACGCCGCATCCGGTTCGGTCGGCGTCCAGGGACCCCGGGCACACTCCGAGGCAAGCAACCCGAGCAGCGGAGGTCGGACATGACGGGCAAGCACGAACAGGCACGAGGCGACGAGGGTCGCGCGGACGGGGTCGAGCCCCGGGCCGGAGCCTTCACGGACAGCGAGATCCCGGGCGAGGAGCACGTCGAGTCGACGGAGCCCGTCGGCGAGTTCGTCTCGAGCGACATCCCCGGCGAGACGCGTCCGACCGGAACCGGACCCGATGGCGAGTACGTCGACTCGGACATCCCCGGCGAGGCCGAGCCGGCCCAGAACGGCGAGGTCGGGGAGTACACCGACACCGACAAGGCCTGACGAACCCGAGCCGATGCGAGCCCATACTCAAGGATGAGTACTCATCCTTGAGTATGGGCTCCTCTGCGTCGTCGCTCTGCGCCTGACGGTCAGTCGATCAGCTCCGCCGCCACCAGGCGGCGGAGCGTCTCCACGCCCGCAGGCGGGCAGCGGTCCGCGTCGGCGGAGGTGATCCACTCGACCTCGTCCACCTCGGCCGAGGCGACGGGCGTGGCGGAGTCCAGCGGGCCTCCCGGCCGGACCAGGAACAGCGTCATCGCGACCATGGTCCCCGGAGCCTGCCCGTGGGCGGGCTCGAGCACGACGCCGAACGGGTCGACGTCGTCGGCGGTGAGCCGCAGGCCGGTCTCCTCGTACGCCTCGCGCACGGCGGCTTCGACGTCGGTCTCGTGCGGCTCCGCCTTGCCGCCGGGCAGGTAGAGCACGTCGCGCGCGCGGGCGCGCACCATCAGGACGCGTCGGTCACGCACCAGCAGCAGCGCACTCACGCGCAGCGTGGGTGGTTGCGAGCCTGTCTGGAGGCTCAGCTCGCGTCCGCCTGGTCGTCGCGATCCGAGGCGGTCGGGTCCAGTGCCGTGCGGTCGGCCAGCGGGACGACGGGCGACGGCAACTCCGGCTCGGCCTCCGGCCGGACGCCGTACAGGGAGTCGATCGCCCCGACGAACTCCTCGCCGCGACCGGCGCGACCGAGCTCACGAGCGCGGACCGAGGGACGGTGCAGCAGGACGCCGACCAGGTGCCGGAGCGCCCGCTCGGTGTGCTCGACGGACTCGCCGTCGGCGTCCGCGCGGCGCTTGGCCCGCTCGATCTCGTCGTCGAGGATGTCGAACACGTGCTTGCGGAACGCCACGAGCGCCGGGGTCGTCGACTGCTCCATCGCCTGCGCGCGGAACCGGGACACGGCGTCGTCGACCATCGCGCGGGCCTCGGACTCGGCGTTCAGCTCGGAGATCGGGGCGTGGATGCTGATCGTCTCGAGGTCGAGCAGTTCGACGCCGTCGACACCGGCGGCCGCGGGGTCGACGTTGCGGGGGAGTCCGAGGTCGATGACGATGCGGCGGACCCCGTCGTCGAGGTCGGCCGGTGCGACGACCGGGACCTCGCTCGAGGTGCAGGTGATCAGGATGTCGCTCTCGCCGATGGCCTGGCGCAGGTCACGGGCGGCGACGAGGTCGTGCTTCGCGGCGAACCAGGGCGCCCGGCCCGAGGGCGAGAACACCTGGATGTTCGTGGCGCCGCGGTCACGCAGGGCGGCGATGGTGGTGGCCGCGTAGCTGCCGGTGCCGACGAGCAGCACGCGGGTGCGGGCCCAGTCGGTGACCCGCGACGAGGCGAGTTCGAGGCCGAGGCGCACGAGGGACCGGCCGGCGGCACCGATGCGGGTGCGGGTCTTGACGCCGCGCGAGGTGTGCGCGGCCTCTTGGAACAGGCGCTCGAGGTCCGAGGTGGTGGTGCCGTTCGACCGGGCGTCCTCGAGCGAGCGACGGACCTGGCCGGAGATCTCGGTCTCGCCGACGACGACGGACTCGAGACCGCTCGACACGGCGAACAGGTGCTGCACGACGTCCTTGCCGTCCAGCACGTTGACGGAGTCCAGGACCTCGGTGGCGTCCAGGTCGCTCGCAGCGGCCACGGCCTGCACGGTGGCGGAGACGGCGGACTCGCTCTCGTCGCCCGCGATGTCGAGGTACGCCTCGAAGCGGTTGCAGGTCGCGAGGACCACTGCACCGTCCAGGACGCCGGCATCCGTGACGAGTCGGCTGGCTGCCGCGGGTGCACCGATGCTCAGTCGCTCCAGGAGATCGAAGCTGGCGTTGCGATGCGACGCCGTGAGACAGATGAGCACGTAGTCAATGGTAACGCGCTCGATGGGAGAATCATCCGGTGACCGAAGCGACGACCACATCCCTCCCCGACTCCCACCCCCTGGCATCAGGGCGGACGAGTGGTTCCCGCCTGGTGCGGGCCCTGCGGGGTGACCGTCCGGAGACGCTCCCGGTGTGGTTCATGCGGCAGGCCGGACGGTCCCTTCCGGAGTACCGGGAGCTTCGGATCGGCACAGCCATGCTCGACGCGTGCCTCGACCCGGAGATGGCGTCGGAGATCACCCTGCAGCCGGTGCGCCGGCACGGGGTCGACGCGGGCATCTTCTTCAGCGACATCGTCGTGCCGATCAAGCTCGCCGGTGTGGAGGTCGAGATCGTCCCCGGTCGTGGCCCGGTGCTCTCGTCGCCGATCCGCACCCCCGCTGACGTCGACGCCCTCGAGCAGCTCGACCCCGCGGCCCTCGCCCCGATCGAGCAGGCCGTCCGACGCACGGTCGAGCATCTCGGCGACACCCCGCTGATCGGCTTCGCGGGGGCGCCGTTCACCCTCGCCGCCTACCTGGTCGAGGGGGGCCCGTCCAAGGACCACATCCGCGCCCGCACGCTCATGCACGCCGACCCCGAGACCTGGTCGCGGCTGCTCGCCTGGGCCGCCGAGGTGTCCGGGATGTTCCTCCGGGCGCAGGTGCTCGCCGGGGCCTCGGCCGCGCAGCTCTTCGACTCGTGGGTCGGGTCGCTGTCCCGCGCCGACTACGTCCGGTCCGTCGCCCCGCACTCCGCCCAGGCGATGTCGCACGTCGCCGAGCTCGGGGTGCCGCGCATCCACTTCGGCGTGGGCAGCGGCGAGGTCCTGGCCGACATGACGACCTTCGGCACGGACACCGTGGGCGTCGACGCGGTCGGGGTCGACTGGCGCCTGCCGCTCGACCAGGCGGTCCAGCGCGTCGGCAACGGGGTCAGCGTGCAGGGCAACATCGACCCGGCGATGCTCTCGGCGCCGTGGGATGTCCTCGAAGCGCACGTCCGCGACGTCGTCCGTCGGGGTGGCGCCGCACGGGCCCACGTCGTGAACCTCGGCCACGGGGTCCCGCCCGAGACCGACCCGGACGTCCTGACCCGCGTGGTCGAGCTGGTCCACTCGCTCGGCGACGGCCGCGCGGACGACGGTGCAGCGCAGGACGGAGCCGGCGCGTGACCGACGTCGTCGTGGTCGGCGGCGGGATCGCCGGGCTCGTCACCGCCCGTGACCTCGCCAAGGGCGGCGCCCACGTGGTGCTCGTCGAGTCCTCGGGTGCGCTCGGGGGCATGATCCGTCGGCACACCGTCGGCGGGATCGACCTCGACATGGCGGCGGACTCCTTCGCCACCCGCACGGACGCCGTCGGCCGCCTGGCGATCGAGCTCGGACTCGGCAACGACGTCGTCGCCCCCGACCCGCGCGGCGCCTGGCTGATGACCCGCGACGGCCGGACCTCCCCGATCCCGGCGACCGGACTCCTCGGCATCCCGAGCACCCCGATGGCCGCCGACGTGCTGGCCGTGGTCGGGCAGAAGGGCGGCCTGCGCGCCCAGATGGACTCGCTGCTGCCGGCACCGGTGGGTGCCAAGGCCTCCTCGCTCGGCGAACTCGTCCGCCGGCGCATGGGGGAGCGGGTGCTCGACGACCTCGTGGTGCCGATCGCCGGTGGCGTGCACTCCACCCACCCCGACCAGCTCGACCCCGACCGGGTGGCCCCGGGCCTGCGCGCCGCACTGCTGCGCGAGGGCTCACTCGCCCGGGCCGTCCTGTCGCTGCGGGCACGCGCGGCCGCCGGCACCCCGGTGCAGGGGATCCGCGGGGGGACGGTGCGCCTGGTGGACGAGCTCGTCGCCGACCTGGAGACCTACGGGGTCGAAGTCCGGCTGCACACCCGGGCGACCCGCATCGAGGCGCACGCGGTCGAGATCGTCAGTGCCGAGGGCACGACCGAACGGCTGCCGGCCCAGCACACCCTGTCCTCCGTCGCCGACCCGGAGCGCACCGCCGCCCCCGACCGGACGGGCATCCAGCTCGTCACGCTCGTCGTCGGCCAGCCCGAGCTCGACGCCGCCCCGCGTGGCACCGGGATGCTCGTGCACCCGGACGCGCAGGCCGTGTCGGCGAAGGCCCTCACGCACGCGACGGTGAAGTGGCCGTGGCTGGCCGACGTGGCGGACGGACGCCACGTCCTGCGGCTCAGCTACGCGGCCACCGCGACGGACCCTGCGGGCGTCGCCACGAGCCTCCCGGTCGACCCGACCGACCCCGTCGGCAGCCGTGCCCTGCAGGACGCGTCCACGCTGCTCGGTGTGCCGATCACGGCCGACCGCGTCAGCGGAGCCGCACGCGTCGATTGGTACGGACCGGACCTCACCGCGGCCGGGCTGGCCGAGGGCGTCGTCGGGATCGGCGAGGCCTCGACCGGACGCGGCCTGGCGGGGATCATCGCCGCCGCTCGGAAGGCAGCCGACGAGATCCTCGGTTCCTGAGCGGACCGCGCAGCCCCTGAGGGCTACTGTTGGTGAGACCGCCGGACGTATTCCGTTCGGTGCATGACCACCGCACAACCAATGCACGGAGGAATCGCACATGCGCGGAAAGCTCCTGTTCGTCGCCGGCGCCGCACTCGGGTACGTCCTGGGATCGCGAGCCGGACGGGCGCGGTACGAGCAGATCAAGACCGTCAGCGGCAAGGTCTGGAACAGCAACGGCGTCCAGAAGGGCGTGCACGTCGCCGAGGACTTCATCGCCGACAAGACCCCGGACGTCGCCGAGTTCATCGGTGAGACGACCAAGAAGGCCGTCCGCAAGGTCGGCCAGAAGAAGGACACCACCACCTCATGACCGACACCCGCGATCGCAAGTCGCGTTCGCTGTTCGGCCTGGTCGGCGACGTCCCGAAGCTCGTCAAGGGCCTGGTCAAGGGCGAGATCGACCTGCTCAAGGCCGAGATGCTCGCGAAGGCGAAGATCTTCGGCCTCGCAGCTGGTCTGCTGGTCGGTGCGCTCGTCGTCGTGCTCTACGCGATCGGCGTCCTGCTGACCGCAGCCGTGATGGGCCTCGCGACCGTGATGCCGGCGTGGCTGGCCGCACTGGTGGTGGCCGTGGTGATGCTGATCATCGCCGCGATCCTCGGCCTGATCGGCTGGAAGCGCCTGAAGAAGGGCCTGCCGATCACGCCGAAGCGCACGATCGCCAGCGTCAAGGACGACATCAACGCGGTCAAGGGCCTCGGCAAGAAGCCGACCCCGCCGACGCAGTACGGCAGCCGCAAGCCGGACGTCGACGGCCGCTCCTGAGCGCCGACAGCCCCGACAGCCGCACCACCGACGGAGGAACCGTGACCGACCCGCACGACGATCTCGCTGCTCGCGTCGCCGCGACCCGCGCCCAGCTGTTCGACACCCTCGACGCGATCGAGGACAAGCTCAACGTCCCGAAGCAGATCGGGATCGCGGCGTCGAAGTTCAAGCGCGGCCTCGACGAGAAGCCGGTGCCCTACCTGGCCGGTCTCGCAGCCGGTGTAGCGGTGGTCGGGGGTATCGTCGTGCTGGTGCTCCGACGGCGGTAGACCGCCCGAGCGCGGTCCACCGGATGCGGGGCGGCCAACACCCTGGCAACCGATAGGACAATGGATCCATGAGCTCCGACGCGCCCACGAACACCGGGCCCGTGCCCGCGCACGACCACCCCCACACGGAACCCGCCGAGACCGGTCAGCCGGACTCCGGGATCGACCCGAACCTGCTGACGGCCTACGCCCTCTGGGCCGTGTTCCGCCGGCCCCTCGGTCCGGTCCACCGCGTCGGCGACGACGCCGTGGCCGAACTCGACACCGTGATCGCCAGCGCCGCCGAGCGCGGGGTCACGATCCGTGGCTTCTACGACGTCTCGGCCTTCCGTGCCGATGCCGACGTCATGGTCTGGCTGCACGGCGACGACGCACAGACCATCCAGGCCGTGCTGCGCGAGATCCGTCGCACCGGCCTGTTCCAGGACGCCGAGCCGGTCTGGCACGTCATGGCCATGCACCGCGAGGCCGAGTTCAACAAGCGGCACACCCCCGCGTTCCTGCGTGGCAAGGACCCCGAGGCGTGGATCACGGTGTACCCGTTCGTCCGCTCCTACGAGTGGTACCTGCTGCCGGAAGAGGAGCGCTCGAAGATGCTCCGCGACCACGGCATCGCCGGCGCGAAGTACCGCCGCGTGCTCACGAACACCATCGCGACCTTCGCCCTGAGCGACTACGAGTGGATCCTGCCGCTCGAGAGCCCGGACCTCGTCGACCTCGTCGACCTGATGCGCGATCTCCGCTACACCGAAGCGCGCATGCACGTGCGCGAAGAGGTCCCCTTCTTCACGGGTCGTCGCGTGACGACCGCCGAACTCCCGGAGGTGCTGTCATGACCGACACCAGCATGATCACGAACGGCCAGGTCCTCGCCGCCACCCCCGCGGCGGCGTCCGGGCCCGAGCACGTCGAGACCCCGACCGCGTACGACGCGATCCTGCTCGCCGGCTTCGGCGGCCCCGAGGGTCAGGACGACGTCATCCCCTTCCTGCGCAACGTCACCCGCGGCCGCGGGATCCCGGACGAGCGCCTGGAAGAGGTGGCGCACCACTACCGCCACTTCGGCGGCGTGAGCCCGATCAACGCGCAGAACCGTGCGCTCAAGGCCGCGCTCGAGGCCGAGCTGGCGTCGCGCGGCATCGACATGCCGGTCCTCTGGGGCAACCGCAACTGGGAGCCCTACCTCGAAGAAGCCTTCACCGAGGCGGCGGACAAGGGCTACACGAAGCTCGTCGCCATCGCCACGAGCGCGTACTCGTCGTTCTCGAGCTGCCGGCAGTACCGCGAGGACTACGCCCGCGTGCTGAACGAGACCGGTCTGATCGACACCATCCAGATCGACAAGATCCGCCAGTTCTTCGACCACCCGGGCTTCGTCCGTCCGTTCATCGACGGCGTCCGTGACGGCATGGCCCGCGCGATCGCCGAGAACGAGGGCCTGGACGTCGCGACCGAGCTGCAGGTGCTCTTCTCGACGCACTCCATCCCCTCGACCGACGCCGCCCGCTCGGGCCCCGACTACCGCGGGTTCGACGAGCACGGCGCGTACGAGGCGCAGCACCTGGCCGTCGGCGAGGTCGTCCTCGACCAGGCCTGGGCCGAGCTCCTCGAGCAGCCCGAGCACGCCCACCTGCAGGGCACGTCGAAGCCCGCCTGGAAGCTCGTCTACCAGTCGCGCTCCGGCCCCCCCACGCAGCCGTGGCTCGAGCCCGACATCAACGACTACATGAACGAGGACCTCAAGGGCGGCCCGACCCGTGCCGTGCTGATCGTCCCGCTCGGCTTCGTCAGCGACCACATGGAGGTCATGTGGGACCTCGACGAGGAAGCCACCGAGACCGCTGGTGAGCTCGGCTTCTGGTCGCTCCGCACGCAGACCCCCGGCATCGACCCGGCCTACGTGTCCGGTCTCGTCGACCTGGTGCTCGAGCGGGTCAACGGCACGCCCAAGGCCGAGCGTCCGCACATGACCGACATCGGCCCCTGGTACGACGTGTGCCGTCCGGGGTGCTGCGAGAACGTGCGAGCGGGGTTCAAGCCCGCCGCCGCGGGCGTCGCTCCGTGACCGACACGACCGTGAACGACCCCAGCGCCACAGGGCCCGACGGCCCGACCCCGATCCGGCTCGGCACCCGTGCCAGCCGGCTCGCGGTCGCGCAGTCGCAGGACGTCGCCGACCGCCTGGCGAAGGCGGCCGGCCGCCCCGTCGAGCTCGTCACCGTCACGAGCGAGGGCGACACGAACCGTGCCTCCCTGGCCTCGCTTGGCGGCACCGGTGTCTTCGCCAGCGCCCTGCGTGAAGCGCTCGTCGCGGGCGAGGTCGACGTGCTGGTGCACTCGCTCAAGGACCTGCCGACCGCGCCGTACCCGGGCCTGACGATCGGTGCCGTGCCGAAGCGTGCGGACGCCCGTGACGTCCTCGTCGCCCGGAACGGCGCCACCGTCGACACCCTGCCCGAGGGCGCGAAGGTCGGCACCGGTTCGCCCCGTCGTGCCGCGCAGCTCCGTGCGCAGCGCCCCGACCTCGACGTGGTCGACATCCGCGGCAACATCGACACCCGCCTCGGCCGGGTGGACGACGACCTCGACGCCGTGGTGCTCGCCGCCGCCGGGCTCGGCCGCATCGACCGCCTGTCGGCCGCCACGGAACTGCTCGACCTCGGCTTCTGGCCGAGTGCTCCCGGACAGGGTGCGCTCGCGGTGGAGATCCGGTCGGACGAGACCGACCGTGGGCTGCTCGCCGCACTCCGCAAGATCGAGCACGCCCCCACCCGCCTGACGGTGACGGCCGAGCGCGAGGTCCTCGCCAAGCTCGAGGCCGGCTGCTCCGCCCCGATCGGTGCGACGGCCGTCGTGGACGCCGAGCTCCTGCTCGTGTCTGCGACCGTCTACCGCCCCGACGGCACCGAGTACCGCACCGCGTCGCACGCGGCCGTGCTCGACGGTTCGGCGCAGGAGCGTCTCGACGAAGCACTCGCGGTCGGTGGCCGTGTGGCGACCGAGCTGCTCGAGAACGGCGCCGCTGACCTCGCCGACCTGGCGACCACCGTCGCCGAGGACACCACGGGCGGGCCGTACACCGCGGGCCCCGGCCTCGCGACGCCGGCCGAGTAGGCGGTCACCACGGAACCCTCCACCACCGCGACGGACGAGGCGCGACCCCCGGTCGTCCTCGTCCCGCGTGGCGGTGCGTGGGGGGACCGGGTCGCCGAAGCGGCGCGGGCCCGAGGGCTCGCGCCCGTCGTCGTCCCCCTCATCACGGACGCTCCGCCGTCCGACCCTTCCGCGCTCGATGCTGCGGTCCGCCGCCTGGTCGCCTCCGGTGCGGCCGGGAGGCCCGGATCGCCCGGTCCTGTTCGTGACAGAACCCCCGTGGCTGGTTACGCATGGGTGGTGGTGACCAGTGCGACGGCCGTGACGGTCCTGTCGGAACGCATGGCGGGCCTCCCGGCCGGGGTGCGCGTCGCCGCGGTCGGCGAGCCGACCGCCCGTGCCGCGCGCGCTGCGGGCTGGGTCGTCGACCTGGTGCCGGACGAGACGTCCGCAGCCGGCCTGGTGCAGGAGTTGCCGGACACCGACGGCACCGTGCTGTTCCCCCGCTCCGAGATCGCGGCACCCACGCTCGCCGACGGCCTCCGTGCCCGCGGCATCGACGTGGACGACGTGGTCGCGTACCGTACCGTGGGGACCGGCGACGAGCCGATCACCCTCGAGACGGCGCCCGCTGCGGTGCTCGTGACGAGCGGCAGCGTCGCCCGCGAGATCGCCCGCCGGATGACCCCGCTCGACCCCCGCACCATCGTGGCCTGCATCGGCCCCGGGACCGCGACCGACGCCCGTGCGGCCGGACTCCCCGTGCACGCCGTCGGACGCACCCGGTCCGCAGAAGCCCTGCTCGACGCCGTCGTCGAGGCACTGAACCCAACCACCCCCCACCAGGAAGGTCACCCGTGACTGGACGCTTCCCCCAGGTCCGCCCCCGTCGGCTCCGCGCCACCCCCGCGATGCGACGACTCGTGGCCGAGACCCGGCTCCACCCCGCCGAGCTCGTGCTGCCGATGTTCATCCGCGAAGGCGCGACCGACGCCGTGGACATCTCGAGCATGCCGGGGGTGCAGCAGCACTCCCTCGACTCGTTCCGCCGCGCGCTGGTCGACGCCGCATCGGTGGGTGTGGGTGGCGTGAACCTGTTCGGCGTGCCGACCACGAAGGACGCCACCGGCTCCGGTGCGACCGACCCGGACGGGATCCTCAACGTGGCGATCCGCGTCGCTCGGCAGGAGGTGGGGGATGCCCTCGTGGTGCAGTCCGACCTGTGCCTCGACGAGTTCACCGACCACGGACACTGCGGTGTGCTCGCCGCCGACGGCTCCGTCGACAACGACGCCACCCTGCTGCGCTACCGCGACATGGCGGTCGCACAGGCCGAAGCCGGTGCCGAGCTGGTCTGCATGAGCGGCATGATGGACGGCCAGATCGCCGCCGCACGTGACGCCCTCGACGGCGCCGGACACAGCGGCACCGCGCTGCTCGCCTACGCCGCCAAGTACGCCTCCGCGTTCTACGGTCCCTTCCGTGAGGCCGTGTCGTCGTCGCTCGTCGGTGACCGCCGGACCTACCAGATCGACGCCGCGAACGGTCGGCAGGGGCTCCGCGAGGTCGAGCTCGACGTCGACGAGGGCGCCGACATCGTGATGGTGAAGCCCGCGATGAGCTACCTCGACGTGCTCGCCGAGACCGCTGCGACCTCGCCTGTGCCGGTCTGGGCGTACCAGATCTCCGGCGAGTACGCGATGATCACCGCAGCAGCGCAGAACGGGTGGATCGACCGCGACGCCGCAGCGATGGAGTCGCTCGTCGGCATCAAGCGCGCCGGTGCCGACGCGATCCTGACCTACTTCGCCGTCGACATCGCGCGGAAGCTCAACGAGGAAGCGGGCCTCCGCACCTCGGGCAGCACCGCGGACGTCGCCGGCATCGCCTCGACCGGGAAGGCCCCCGAATGACCACGAACGACCAGCTCTTCGGCCGTGCCAAGAACGCGATCCCGGGTGGCGTGAACTCCCCGGTCCGCGCCTACGGGTCGGTCGGCGGCACCCCGCGGTTCCTGGTGTCCGCGAAGGGCGCCTACGTCACCGACGCCGAGGGTCGCGAGTACGTCGACCTCGTCGCGTCGTGGGGTCCCGCGATCCTCGGGCACGCCCACCCCGGCACGGTCGAGGCCGTGCAGCAGGCCGCCGCGCGCGGACTGTCGTTCGGGGCGTCGACCCCGGGGGAGACCGAGCTGGCCGAACTCGTGAAGCAGCGGGTGTCGGTGGACGGCGACGGCCCCATCGAGAAGCTCCGCATGGTGTCGACCGGCACCGAGGCCACGATGACCGCGATCCGGCTGGCCCGTGGCTACACCGGTCGCGACCTGCTCGTGAAGTTCGCCGGGCACTACCACGGGCACTCGGACTCCCTGCTGGCCGAGGCCGGCTCGGGCGTCGCGACCCTGGCGATGCCGGGCAGTGCGGGCATCACCGCCGAGACCGCCGCGCAGACCCTCGTGCTGCCGTACAACGACCTCGACGCCGTCCGCCGGGCCTTCGACGAGCACTCCGAGCGCATCGCCGCCGTCATCGTCGAGTCGGCCGCCGCGAACATGGGCGTCCTGGCACCGGAGCGCGGCTTCAACCGGGCACTGGCGCAGATCACCCGGTCGCACGGCGCGCTGCTCATCGTCGACGAGGTCCTGACCGGGTTCCGCGTCGGCGCTGCCGGCTGGTGGGGCCTCGAGGCGTCGAAGGTCGTGCCGGACGGTGCCGGGTGGAAGCCCGACCTCATCACGTTCGGCAAGGTCATCGGCGGTGGCATGCCCCTCGCCGCACTCGGCGGACGGCGCGAGGTCATGGACTTCCTTGCCCCGCTCGGGCCGGTGTACCAGGCGGGGACCCTGTCGGGGAACCCGTTGGCCGTCGCCGCCGGCATCGCCACGCTGCGGGCCGCGACGCCGTCGGTGTACGAGTCGCTCAACCGCACCGCTGCCGTCATCTCCGCGGCCACGTCGGAGGCCCTGTCGGCCGAGGGCGTCGCCCACACCGTGCAGCGCGCCGGCAACCTGTTCTCGTTCGCGTTCACCGAGCAGGCACCGCGGAACTACGACGACGTGCGGGCGCAGGACGTGTTCCGCTACGCGCCGTTCTTCCACGCGATGCTCGACGCCGGGGTGACCCTGCCGCCGAGCGTCTTCGAGGCGTGGTTCGTCACGGCCGCACACGACGACCGTGCCGTCGGACGGATCCTCGACGCCCTGCCCGCGGCCGCGAAGGCTGCTGCCGCCGCGACCGCGTGACGGGCGCGGAGGCTGCTGCCGCCGCGCCCGCGTGACGGGCGTCGGGGCTCAGGAGCAGTCGGCCTTCGTGAAGGTCGTGTCGACGGTCTTCGACGAGCCCTCGAACTTGTACGTGTACCGCATGTCGACGTCCTCGTCGAGGAGCTTCTTCGTCTCGCTGTTCGAGCAGAGGTTCGGCCCGACAGCGTCGCGGATGGCCCCCTCGGTGATCGAGGCCGGATCGACGTTCGACGACACCGTGTAGTCGTAGTGGATCGCGGCGCCCTCGGCCTCGATCCCGGTCCACGTCGTGACGGAGTCGACCTGCTTGGGCAGGTCGCTCTGCTCGCGGATCTGCTCGACGGCCTTGGAGACCTTCTCTTCCGTGGAGTCGCTGAAGGCTGCGTTGAGGCCCTGGCGGACGAGGAAGGCCACCACCACGGCAACGACGACGCCGAGCACCGAGATGAGGACGCGCTTGCCGCGGGAGGACGACGACTTGGGCGGGGGAGCGTAGGGAGCGGCTCCGGCGGGGGCGGGGGCGGCCTGGGCGCCAGGCTGGCCGGCGGGCTGCTGCGGCTGCTGCGCGTAGGGCTGGCCGGCGGGCTGCTGCTGCGTGTAGGGCTGGCCGGCGGGCTGCTGCTGGGGCTGGCCGACGGGCTGCTGCGGGTACTGCTGGCCGTTCGGCTGGCCGGCGTTCGGCTGCCCGGCGTTCGGCTGCGGCTCGGACCCCGGGTAGGGCGGCGGCGTGTTCGTCATGGTTCCCCCTGGTGACGGTCCGCGGCGTGACACCGTGGTGCGGTGCCGGGTCCCTCCCCGACACGGGCCGCGGACACTGAACAGCCATTCAAGCACGCGTCAGGCGGATCGGCGTGCCGCCCAGCGCCCTTCCGACCGCAGGATCGCGAGCGGGAAGTCGAACGCGTGCGACACCGCCGACGACGTGATGACCTCGTCCGAGGTGCCCTGGGCCACGACGGCACCGTCGCGGAGCAACATCGCGTGCGATGTCGAGGCCGGCAGGTCCTCCAGGTGGTGGGTCACCATGACGCTGCCCAGCTCGGGGTGCCGGTGCCGCAGCGCGTCGACGGTCTCGAGCAGGTGCTCCCGTGCGGCGACGTCGAGCCCGGTCGCCGGCTCGTCGAGCAGCAGCAGCTGGGGTTCGGACATCAGGGCACGGGCGATGAGGGCGCGTCCTCGCTCACCCTGCGACAGCACGGGCCAGCGGGCGTCGCGTCGTGCGGTGAGCCCGACGTCGGCGATGTGCTGCTCGGCCAGCGCGACCTGCTCGGCCGAGGGGTCCCACCGCATCATGAGGTCCGTCGTGCCGGTCAGCCCGGTCAGGACCGTGTCGAGCACCGTGAGCGGCGAGAGCATCCGGTGCCGGGGGTCGACGTGGCCGATGTGCTCCCGGAGTTCGCGGACGTCGACGCGTCCGAGCCGGCGGCCGAGGACCTCGACCGTGCCGGCGGTGGGGTGTCCGGTCGCGCCGAGGACGGCCAGCAGCGTGGACTTGCCGGCGCCGTTCGGTCCGAGCAGCGCCCAGTGCTCCCCGCGCCGGACGGTCAGGTCGACGTCGTGCAGCAGGTCGCGGCCGGAGCGCGTGACGCGGACCCCGGTGGCGTGGATCAGGACGTCGTCGTGCGGGGCGGTCATGACCCCATCGTGCCCCACCGGGCCGTGACGTCGTCCACGTGCGCCCGTGCGACGTCGACGAACCGGCGGGCCGCGGCCCGGGCGGCACCGACGTCTCCGCTGCCGGCCGCTGAGTCGAGCGCCAGCCAGAGCGCTTCAGCGTCCCACTGCCGGAACGCCGGGGCCTCGGGCAGCGCGTAGGCGAGCCGGGCCATCGAGAGGCGGAGGGCCTGCCGCGTCCAGCGGTTGCCGGACTGCTCGGCCAGGAACCGGGTGACGGCGAACGCGCTCTCCGTGTACCGGTGGTCGCGCACCTGGCCGTCCGCCCGCGCCCGTTCGACGAGCGCGCGGAACTCCTCGAGCGCGGGTCCCTGCAGGCCGGGCAGGACGTGGACGGCACCGTGCGTGAAGACGCCGGGGAGCAGTTCCATGGTGTCACGCCAGGTCGCGAGCGACGGTTCCACGATGCGGTACCGACCGCCGTCGTCCTCGACGAGCCCGAGGTCGTGCAGCCAGCGCAGCCCGTCGAGGACCTGCTCGGGTGGAGCACCGGTCCGTGTCACGAGGTCCTCGAGCGTGTGCCTGGACCCGACCGCCAACGCGTCGGAGCGGACGTCGCGGAGCAGGGCGCGGCCGACCGGGCCGACACGCTGTTCGGTGGTGTCGTCCGCCGAGCGGCTCGTCCGCGGGACCCCGACGTTCCGCCGGTGGATCTCGAACAGCCCGTCGATGACCTCTGCCGCGGTGGTCGCGACTGCCGGGTCGCCGGTGCCCACGGCACGGCCGGTGGTCACGAACCACGCGTGCACGTCGTGGACCGACCAGGTCTGGGTGGGGACGCGTGCCCATCGCATCCGCTCGAACGCACGCAGGCCCAGGCTGCGCACCAGGGTGTTCGGGGAGTGCTCGAACCAGAACTGGCAGGCGGCGGAGAACGCTGTCGGGTACTCCGGCAGCCGGAGGGCAGCGGTGGTGCGAGCCCGCGCGACCCGGCGATCGAGCTCGGCGTGCAACTCCGGAGTGAGCGCCGGGATCGTCGCGCGGAGGGCCGGGCCGACCAGGGACACCCAGAAGTCCAGTGTGTCCGAGAGGTCGGCGTCCGAGAGTTCCTCGTACCACCACGTGCCGTCCGGGCCCCGGGACAGGATGCCGAGGTCCTCGAGCCGAGCGGCCGCTGCACGGACGCGGCCGCGGGACGTGCCCCACTCCCAGCTCAGTGCTTCGAGGTCGACGGCCACGGGCCCGCGGGGGCCGGTCCGGACGTGGGCGAGCAGGGACGCGTAGGCGTCGTCGTTCGCCGCCGCCCAGGGGTCGGCGTCACCCCACTCGCCGGCGACCACGGGTCAGCCGCGGTCGGCGCGGACCGCCTCGATGTGCTGTTCGAAGTTGCGGGTGAGGGCGCGGCCGGCCTCGGCAGCGCCTTCGCCGTCGCGCTCGCTGAGTGCTTCGCGCAGGATCGAGAAGAACGCCTCGGACCCGTACTGCTCGAACGCCGGCGTGGGGTTGAGCGTGAAGCGGACCCGCTCCATGGCACCGACCGCAGCGTTCTGCACCAGGGGGTTGCCGGAGTGCTCCACCGCGAACTCGATGATCTCGGTGAGGGCGCCGCTGAAGCCGTAGTCCCGCACCTTGCGCATGCGGTCGGCCTTGTCGAGCAGAACGGTGAGGGCTTCGACGTCCTCGTCGCTGTACTCGGGGACGCCCCAGCGCAGGCTGAGCTCGAAGAAACCGGCGGTCGCGCGGGTCGCGGTGACCCAGTCCTCGAAGGTCGGGGTGGCGACGCGGGTGTACCGGTTCGCCTCCATCTCGACCAGGCCGATGTCGACGAGCTTCGCGATCGCCTCGCGGATCGGGGTGCGACTCACACCCAGCCACTGGACCAGCTCGTCGTCGTTCAGGCGCTCGCCGTGCTGCAGTGTGCCGTCGCGGAGGGCCGCGAGCATCTTGTCGTACACGACGTCGCGCAGGAGCTTCCGGGGAGAGCTCTCCACGGTGGACTTGGGGACCGGCATGTCATCTCCTCGAGGACGAAATCGACACTCGAAATCCTAGCGTGCCAATATGCAAACGTTTGCTAAATGAATCGCTCGGAAAGCACGCCGGATCAGCCCGTGACGGCGACGACCGTGCGTCCGTGCACCCGTCCCGCGACGACCTCGGCCCCCACCGCGATGGCCTGCTCGGGCGTCACCGTGCGGGTGACGTCCGCCAGGAGCGCCGCGTCGAGGTCGGTCGCCAGTCGGTCCCACGCCCGACGACGGAGCTCGAGCGGGGCGTCGACGGAGTTGATCCCGAGCAGCGACACCGACCGCAGGATGAACGGCAGCACGGTCGTCGGCAGTGCGGAGTCCTGCGCCAGCCCGCACGCTGTGACGGCACCACCCCACCGGGTCGATGCCAGCACGTTCGCCAGCGTGGCCCCGCCGACGCTGTCCACCGCTCCGGCCCAGGTGGCACGCTGCATCGGCTTGCCCGACTCGGACAGGGTGCCGCGGTCGACCACCTCGGTGGCCCCGAGCCGGCGGAGCGAGTCCGTGTTGGCCGCGCGACCGGTCGACGCCGTGACCCGGTACCCGCGGGCCGCGAGGAGTGCGATCGCCACGGTGCCGACCCCGCCGGATGCCCCGGTCACGAGCACCGGCCCGTCGTCCGGCGCGACGAAGCGCTCCAACGCCAGCACACTGAGCATCGCCGTGAAGCCCGCGGTGCCGATGGCCGCCGCGAACGAGTCGTCGATCGCCTCGGGCAGCACGACGAGCGACCCCGACGGCACCACGGCCTGCGTTGCCCAGCCCCCGTGCCGGGTCTCACCCAGGCCGGCGCCGTTCAGCACCACACGGTCACCGATCGCGACCTCGTGCACGCCCGGTCCGAGCCCCGACACCGTGCCGACGACGTCGATCCCCGGCACGAGCGGGTCGAGCCGGGCGACGCCGGGGTTCCGCGCGAGGGCCAGGCCGTCCTTGTAGTTGACGCTCGAGTACGTGACGTCGACGAGGGCCTCGCCCTCGGCCGGATCCGGCAGGTCGACGTCGGTGACGGTGGGCGGGGCTGCACTGGACACGAGGACTGCGCGGGTCATGCGCCGGACGCTACCCCGGGCCTCCCGGCCTTCGGTCCGTTCTTTCCCAGAACGCGCGCGATGCCTGGTGGATTCGGGCGTACTGGATCAGAAGAACCGACCAGGTACGCCCGATTCGACCAGGTACACCCGATTCGACCCGGTACGCCCGATTCGACCCGGCGCGGAGTCGGCGGACCCGACGGGCTGCCCGTTCTTTCCCAGAACGCGCGCGATGGCTGGTGGATTCGGGCGTACTGGGGCAGAACAACCGACGAGGTACGCCCGATCTGACCAGGTACGCCCGATCCGACGAGGGACGCCCGATCTGACCCGGCGCAGACTCGGCGGACCAGTCGGCCTGCCCGTTCTTTCCCAGAACGCGCGCGATGCCTGGTGGATTCGGGCGTACCTGGCCAGAAGAACCGACCAGGTACGCCCGATCTGACCAGGTACGCCCGAAACAGCCCACCCGCCCCAGCCCAGCCCAGCCCCGCCCCGCCCCAGC